>NZ_JBEZYB010000007.1:0-270154 GCF_040638285.1 Amycolatopsis sp. NPDC026612 | reverse complement strand
GCGTGCACGAGCCGGTGGACCTCGCCGTGGTCGTCGACTGACCACCTGCGGGCGGCACTTTCACGTGAAAGTGCGGCTCAGCCGGCGAGCTTCACGCCGATGTCGCGCAGGCCGTCGAGGTCGTGGACGTCACCGGCCAGCGCCGGCACCTTCGCCAGTGCCACCTCGGGGTGCGCGCGGGTGAACCGCGCGAGCAGCCGTTCTTCGCGGGCGGCGAGGCTGACGCGGTCGGCGTGCAGCCGCAGCACCGCCTCGGCCAGCGGCGCGTTCGTGTCGCCTTCCTGCAGCGACTCGGCCGCCGCCAGTGCTTCGGCGCTCGACAGCTTCGCGAGCACCGGGTGCGTCCGGTTCGCGATCAGCCCGGCCAGCGGCATCGACTCGGCCGACAGCCGCTCCACGAAGTAGGACGCCTCGCGCAGGGCGTCCGGCTCCGGCGCGGCCACGACCAGGAACGACGTCCCGGACGAGCGCAGCAGCTCCGCCGTCTTGCGCGCGCGCTCGCGGAAGCCGCCGAACATGCTGTCGAACGCCTGCATGAACGCCGACGCGTCGGTCAGCAGCTGGCCGCCGATGATGGTCGACACCGCCTTGGCGAACATCGAGAACCCGGCGTTGACGACCTTGCGCAGGCCCCAGCCGCCGGCCTTCGCCGGGCCGGTCAGGAGCCGGATCATCCGCCCGTCCAACGCCGACGAGAGCCGTGTCGGCGCGTCCAGGAAGTCCAGCGCGGACCGGCTCGGCGGGGTGTCCACGATGATCAGGTCCCACTCGCCGGTGGCCGCGAGCTGGCCCAGCTTCTCCATCGCCATGTACTCCTGCGTGCCGGAGAACGACGTGGAAATCGTCTGGTAGAAGGGGTTCTGCAGCAGCTGCTCGGCGCGTTCCGGGCCGGCGTGCACCCGCACCATGTCGTCGAAGGTGCGGCGCATGTCGAGCATCATCGCCCACAGCTCGCCCTTCGGCTCGAAGCCCTCCACCTGCACCTGCTTCGGGTGGTTGCCGAGTTCTCGCAGGCCAAGCGCCTGAGCCAGCCGGCGCGCGGGGTCGATCGTCAGCACCACGGTCTGGCGGCCGCGCTCGGCCGCGCGCAGGGCCAGCGCCGCGGCGGTGGTGGTCTTGCCGACGCCGCCGGAGCCGCAGCAGACGATCACGCGGCTTTCCGGGTCGTCGAGCAGCGCGTCGATGTCGATGGTCGTCACAGCCGCACTCCCTGGTCGGTCAGGGCTTCGGCCAGGTCGTAGAGGGCCGCGACGTCGACGCCGTCGGTCAGGTCCGGCAGCTCCAGCGTGGGCAGGTCGGCCTCGGCGAGCTGCTCGCGGGCCCGCTGCTCGGCGGCGACCCGCACGGCGTGCTCGACGGTCTCGTCGACCAGCGCGTCCAGGGTCGCCTGCGGCAGCTTCAGCCCGGCCGAGGCGAGCCCGGTGCGGACGCGGGAGGCGTCGACGCGCCCGTCCGCGGCGGCGGTCACCGAACGGGCGGGCAGCCGCGGCGGCCGGACCCGGTTGACCAGCACCGCGCCCGGGCGCAGATCGGCGCCGTCCAGCTCGGCCACGGCCTCGACGGTTTCGCGCACCGGCATCTCCTCCAGCAGCGTGGCCAGGTGCACCGCGGTCTCGCCGGAGTGCAGCAGGCGGACCACGCCGTCGGCCTGGCCGCGGATCGGGCCGGTCTTCGCGAGGTCGGTCAGCGCCTTGGTGACGTCGAGGAACTTGACGACCCGGCCGGTCGGCGGTGAGTCGACGACGACGGCGTCGTAGGTGTGCCGCCCGTCCGACTCGGTCCGGCCGACGCACTCCTTGATCTTCCCGGTGAGCAGGACGTCCCGCAGGCCCGGCGCGAGCGTGGTCGCGAACTCGATCGCGCCCATCCGCCGCAGCGTCCGGCCGGCGAAGCCGAGGTTGTAGAACATCTCGAAGTACTCGAGCAGCGCGGCTTCGACGTCGATGTGCAGCGCACGCAGCTCGCCCCCGCCGGGGACGGACGCGATGCGCTGCTCGGCGTAGGGCAGCGGCTCGGTGTCGAAGAGCTGGGCGATGCCCTGGCGGCCTTCGACCTCGATGAGCAGCACGCGACGGCCTTCGCGGGCGAGCGCGAGGCCGAGCGCGGCGGCGAGCGTCGTCTTCCCGGTGCCGCCCTTGCCGGTGACGAAGTGCAGCCGGGCGCGGGCAAGCTCGTCGGTCCAGCCGGCATGGGAAGTGGTCACTTCACCACCCTAATTCAGCGCTCAACCGGCCAGCAGCATGACGCTGACCGCAGCCGCGACGACGGCGACGAGCGCCCAGCTCACGAGGCCGGGCAGCACCGTGAGGGTGAGCACGCCCACCACCGCCAGCAGGGTGAAGGTGATCACCCCACCCAGCGCGACCTGACCCGAGTTCCGCGTCCGGTCACGCACCTTCGCCATCACGACGAGCACCAGGGGCAGGCCGGCCGCCGCGAGCAGCGCCGTCGCGAGCACGCGCCACGTTTCCACGCGCCCACGCTAGCGTGAGATGAACCACACCCCGGCGCGTCGCGTCCCGTTTTCCGGCGGTGTCCCCGGGCGCACTTGCCCGCTTGGCTACGCTCGGCGGCTATGAGCACCACCAAGTGGGAGTACGCCACCGTCCCTCTGCTGATCCACGCCACGAAGCAGATCCTCGACCAGTGGGGCGAGGACGGCTGGGAGCTGGTCACCGTGCTGCCGAACCCGACCGGCGAGCAGCACGTCGCCTACCTGAAGCGTCCGAAGGGCTGACCGGGGTGAGCTGGAGCGAACGGCTGAAGGAGCTCGGTATCGAGCTGCCCGGCGTCGCGGCGCCGCTGGCCGCGTACGTCCCCGCCGTCCAGAGCGGCAACCACGTCTACACCTCCGGCCAGCTGCCCTTCGTCGACGGCGTGCTCGCCGCGACCGGCAAGGTCGGCGCGGAGATCAGCCCCGAAGAGGCGAAGGGGCACGCTCGCACGTCGGTGCTCAACGCGCTCGCGGCCGTGCACGCGCTGGTGGGCATTGACAACGTCGCGCGGATCGTCAAGGTTGTCGGCTTCGTGGCTTCCGCGGAGGGCTTCACCGGCCAGCCTGCGGTCGTCAACGGCGCGTCCGAACTGCTCGGCGAGGTCTTCGGCGACGCGGGCATCCACGCCCGGTCGGCCGTCGGCGTCGCGGAGCTGCCCATCGGCTCGCCGGTGGAGGTCGAACTCATCGTGGAGGTGCAGTGATGGACCCGGACATCGAGCAGTCCACCCACGAGCTGCTGATCCGGCTGGCCGGGCGGCTGCCCGACCAGCTGCTGTGGCGGTTCCGGGACTGGCTCGGCGAAGGCGCGATGGGCACCCTCGCCCGGACCCTCCCGAGGTCTTTGCTTAAGCACAGGATCGACCTCGACCAAACGGAGTACCGGCTGCTCGTGGCCGGTCTCATCCCGCACGGCGCCGACTGGCACCAGGTCAGTTCGACGCTGGGGGTAGACGACGTCTCCGAGAACCGGTACACATTCACGTCGAGTGCGCCCGAATGGGTTAACTCGGTCGACTCCGTGTCCGTTCTGATCCACGCAACGTTGCGGGGTCGCCCGGACGTGGGGGAAGTGCGGCAGAGCTGGCGACACGTCGGTGTGGTCGGGCAGGGGACCGCCAAGCGCGTCCTGCTCGTCACCGCGCAGGCGGGGCTGCCGAGGCTGACCGGCGAACTGCAGCGCGTGCTGCGCGTTCTGGGCGACGAAGAGCCCAGCGTCGAGGTCATCCCGCCGCGCTTCGACCTGCCGGGTTACCACCGGGCCGCGCTGGCCGACTCAGAGCTGGTCTGCGTGGGCGCGGTGACGGGAAGCCGGCTAGTAGCCGCATAACGCTCGCCCGCCAGCGAGCTGGGAGGGAGCAAGGCAATGGTGGAGGTCCACGACGGCCCGCCCATGGACGGGTTCTCGGTGCCCCTGCGCCTGCACAACCTGTTGCTGGCCCTGGCGGGCCGGATCGACGACAGCGCGCTCACGGAAGCTCGTGAGCTGATCGCCCGGGCCCACATCGACGAGGCGGTCGAGCTGACCACCGGCACGCTCATCGCGGGCCGGATCCCGGTCAGCTCCGCCGAGCAGCGCGAGCTGGCGCTGGTCCTCGAGATGAGCCGGTCGGACGCGACGCTGGCGAACGATCTGCTGGTCGACGAGGCCGAGCCGGTCAGCACGCACCGGTTCACCGGCGAGAACGCCCCGGAGTTCGGCATCGCCGAGGCACTCGACCGGACCCTGCAGGTGCTGCCGGACGTCCGTTCGGTGCACGCGGTGTGGCGCAACACCCCGGCCGGCAGCGTGCCGGGCGCGCTGCCGCAGCGGGTCGTGCTCGTCGAGCTGGGGCCGGAGGGCAATCCGCCCGCCGTCGCGTTCCGCGTCGACACGGCGTTGCGCCGGGCCGGGATCCACTCGGTCGTCGAGGTCAGCGGCCCCGGCGTCGCGCACTCCGAGTACCACCAGGCCGCTTCCGCGGCCGCGTCGCCGGCCTGGGTGACCGGGAGCACGACGTCGAGCTCGTCGTCGTACCGGTCCGAGCCCGTCAAGCCGCCGGCCCCGGTGACGTCGGAATCGCTCGCGGAGTCGGGCAGCAGGCACAGCATGCGGTCCGGCGCCACCACGACGGCGCCGGCCGAGCCGGTCGCCCCGGTGGTGCCGATCGTGTCGCCGCCGCAGCCCGTCCCCGAGCCGCCCCGCAAGGCGCGGGCCGAGACGCGGGCCGAGCGCACCGCCGACCTGACTCCGGCCGAGGTGGCGCAGCTGCGCCAGGCGCTGGCCGAGGACCCGGAGAAGGGCCGCGAGATCGCCGCGGGCAAGCCGAGCATGCACGAGGTCGTCGAGCTGCCGGCGCTGGACCTGGACGACCCGAGCCTGAGCGAACGCGACCGGGCGCTGCTGCGCGAGCTGCACGCCGAGCTGGCCGAGCGCGAGCGGGCCGAGGCGGCGAAGATGCGCCTCAACGGCGCTTCCCGCTCCGGCGGCGACCAGCGCGGCTGGACCGCCCCCTGAGGTTTGCGGTACAAAGCGGCACTTTCACGTGAAAGTGCCGCTTTCCCGCTTTCTGGGATGCCACAACTGCGCGACGGGGCGGTGGGGTGCGGAGGTATGTTGCCCGGGTGGAGCAGCCAAAGGAGTTTGTCTTCGACATCCCGGTCGGCGCCGGGGTAGCCACCCGGGCCAACGCCGACGGCCCGCCGGCGACGCCGAAGGACGCGGCCACCGTGATCCTGGTCCGTGACGGCGCCGACGGCGTCGAGGTCTTCCTCCAGCACCGGGTCAAGGGCATGCCCTTCGCGGGCGGGATGACCGTCTTCCCCGGCGGCGGGGTCGACCAGCGCGACGCCGACACGTCGGTGGCGTGGGCCGGTCCCGCGCCGTCGTGGTGGGCTTCGCGGTTCGGCTGCGACGAGGCCCTCGCGCGGGCGCTGACCTGCGCGGCCGTGCGCGAGACGTTCGAGGAGTCCGGCGTGCTGCTCGCGGGCGGTGCGGACGCGGTGCTCACCGACGTCAGCCCGTACGCGGCCGCCCGCCAGGCCCTGGAGACGCGAGAGGTGTCGCTGGCCGGCTTCCTCGCCGACGCGGGCTTGACGCTGCGGGCGGACCTGCTGCGTCCGTGGGCGCACTGGATCACGCCCGAGCAGGAACCGCGCCGGTACGACACCCGGTTCTACGTCGCGAAGCTCCCGGAAGGCCAGGAGGCCGACGGTGCGACGTCGGAGGCGTCGAGCTCCGGCTGGCAGCGTCCCGAAGACGCCATCGTCGACGCGCGCGAAGGGCGTCGCATGCTGATGCCGCCGACGTGGCTGACGCTGAGCGAGCTGGCGGAGTTCGCCACCGCCGACGACGTGCTGGCCGCGCCACGCGAGATCGTCCGGATCGCGCCCACGCTGGTGCGGGAGAACGGTCACGTCCGCGTCGTCCTGGAGCCGCGGTGAACGCCCCGGCCTACGGCGTGCTGCGCCAGGTGTCCGAGACGGCTTCGGTGCTGCTGGAGAACAACCCGTCGTCGATGACGCTCGAAGGCACCAACAGCTGGGTGCTGCGGGCGACGCCGTCGAGCCCGGCGGTGGTCGTCGATCCGGGCTACCGCGACCTCGAGCACCTCGAGCTGCTGGCCGGGGCCGGCGAGGTGGAGCTGATCCTGCTCACGCACTGCCACCCCGACCACGCCGAGGGTGCGCCGTGGTTCGCCGAGCGCGTCGGCGCGCCGGTGCGGGCGTTCGACCCCGCCCTGTGCATCGACGCTTCGTCCTTTGTGGACGGCGAGGTGATCTCGGCGGGCGGCCTCTCCCTCCGTGTCCTGCACACGCCGGGGCACACCGACGACTCGGTGTCGCTCATAGTCGGTTCGCAGGTGCTGACCGGCGACACCATCCTCGGGCGCGGCACCACGGTGCTGCACGACCTCGGCGACTACCTGCGGTCGCTGCGGAAGCTGATCGAGCTGCCGGCGGGGACGGTCGGCCTGCCCGGCCACGGCCCGGAGCTCCTCGATCTGCCCGCGACCGCGCGCGAGTACCTTTCCCACCGGGAACAGCGGCTCGACCAGGTGCGTTCGGCCTTGAAGACGCTCGGGGCGGACGCCACTCCGCGCCAGGTCGTCGAGGTCGTGTACGCCGACGTCGACCGGGCGCTGTGGGCGCCCGCCGAGTGGAGCGTGCAGGCACAGCTGGACTACTTGCGGTCGGAGGAAAACGGATGAGCAACGTCGAGGTCGAGTTCTACTGGCGCCCGGGGTGCGGGTTCTGCGCCGCGCTGGAGCGCCCGTTGTCGAAGAGCGGCTTCACCGTCCGCGCGATCAACATCTGGGAGGACCCGGCGGCGGCCGCACGGGTGCGCGAGGTCGCGAACGGCAACGAGACGGTACCGACGGTGATCGTCGGGTCGACCGCGATGGTGAACCCCTCCTTCGCCGAAGTCGAGGCCGCCGTCAAGGCAGCTTCGGCGGGGTGAGTGCGCTGGGCCGTTCTCCGTGGAGGAAGGCGGCCCACACTTCGCGCAGACCGGTCTCGTTCTCGAGGCCGGCCGGTGCGCCTTCGAGCATCGGCGCCTTCCAGACGTCGTGGGTGCCGAAGAGGAACGGGATGTCGATGCAGTGGCAGGCGCCGAACCGGTTGCCCGGAGCCTGCCAGTCGAAGCGGTAGGTGAAGGCGCCGAGTTTCTCCGCCAGCCGCTCGCTGGTGAAGAAGCCGTTCGCCTGGTCGATGACCCCCTGGGGCGCGTCGGGGACGAAGGCGCGCAGCTCCTCCCGCGTCCAGCTGATGAGCGCGGGGCCTTCCGGCGCGGCGTCGATGAGGTCCGTCGCCACGAGGTCGTCGTCGGCGACGAGCTGGAACGGCGGTTCGATGGAGCCGGGCTTGCCGGGGACGGCGAGCTGAGCGGCGATCAGCCGTTCGGTTCCGATGGTCCGGATGTCCGCGCCGCCCAGCGCTTCGGCGCGCCGCCCAGCGCTTCGGCGAGCCGCGCGGCGGGCCCGGCGGCTTCGTCCGGTGTGGACGGTCGCATGCCGAGCGGTGCGCTCTGCAGCGCGATCCGCTTGACCAAGCCCTTCGCGCGTGGCGCCGACCAGAGGGCGAGCGTCGACTGCGCCCCGGCCGACTGCCCGCCGAGGGTGATCTCGGCCGGATTCCCGCCGAACGCGGCGATGTTGTCCCGCACCCATTCCAGCGCGGCGAGCTGATCGGCGATCCCGAGGTTCGCCGGGATCCCCTCGGCGCTCAGGAACCCGAGCACACCCAGGCGGTAGTTGAGCGTCACGACGACGGCGTCGGCGTCGCGGGCCAGGCGCGTGCCGGTGTACCAGACCTGGCCACCGGAGCCGCTGGAGAACCCGCCGCCGTGGATCCACACCAGCACCGGACGGCTTCCGGTGGTCGACGGCGTGAAGACGTTGAGGGAGAGGCAGTCTTCGCTCTGCGGCAGGGGCATCGGCCCGAGGGCGCGCTCCAGCCGCGACGGCGGCTGCGGTGCGGCGGGCCCGGCTTCGAGCGCGTCTTTGACACCACTCCACGGCTTCGGCGGCTTCGGGGCTTCGAAGCGTTTCGCGGTGGCGTACGGGATGCCCTTGAACGCGCCTTGCGTGCCGTGGATCCGGCCGGCGGTGGTTTCGACGATCATCGCGCCTCCTCGAAGTACACGGCCGCTCCGAAGGCGTCCTCGGCGCGGACGAAGAATCCGCGGTCGTTCGTGCTCGTCGGAACGTGCTCCTCGATCAGCTTCCGCGCTTTCGCCAGATCGGCAACCACGACCCCGTGGGCGGCGAAGTACGGCAGCTTCCGCGGGGTTTCGCCGGGCAGGACCGCGTCGAGGTCGCTCGTCCCGATGATGTCGACCAGCCGCCGCCCGCCGGTGAGCACGTCATAACGCTGCTGGTAGACGGCCGTTTCGCTGTCCGGGACCACGAGAACGATCCCGGCGACGCCGCGGGCGCCGTTGGGGTGGCCGAGGTAGCGCGGCTGGTGGACGTACTCCGGGGTGAGGTGCTCGGCGGTGTGCAGGATGCCCTCGGGGGTACGGTCCCGTCTGATGTGGACACTTCGGAAGCGCGCGGTGCGCGTGCCTTCCGGCAGCTCGACGTCCCGCTGCAGCTGCAGCACGCCCGAGCCGGAAAGCCCGGCTTCGCGAAGCCGGCGCTCGGCTTCCGCGGAGTCGTCGACGCCGAAGGAACAGCCGTGGAGGCCGTCGCCGCGGGCGTCCAGGATCGGCAGCACGCGCCACGGGTCGCCGGCTTCCTCGTCGACGATCCCGATCAGTTCGAGGAACGAGCCACCGAAGTAGGCGCAGCGGTTGGCCGTGCAGCTCGGAACCGGATCGCTCCGGTCGCTGACGGACGCGAAGTGCCGCGACGGCGGGCTGAGCGTGAAGCCGAGTTGTTCGTAGCGACGCCAGGTGTCCGCGTAGTTCCTGGTCAGGAAGACCGTGTGGTCGATGTGCATGCCTTCAGCGTGGGTGGCTCCGCGGCGGCGTTCCATCCACGACGAGATCGTGCGCGGAATCCGACATCACCTAGGCTGATCTGGTGGAATCCGGCCGGAAGCTGCGTTCGGCCGGGGTGCTGCGGGTGGTCGGCGTCCCGGAGGCGGCACCACTGGGCCAGGTCCACTGGCTGGTCCGGCTGCGGTGCGTCCCCGACGCGGCGGCGGCGATCGCGGCCGGGCTGGCCCGCCGGGACGACACGCAGTGGGTGAGCCTGATGTCCGGCGGGACGGAGATCGTGTGCTTCGTCCGGGCGCCGCTGCGGGAGCAGGCGGACGGCTTGTTGCTGGGTCAGTTGCCGCGGACGCCTCGAGTGGTGTCGATGACGGCGTACCGGCTGTTGCGCCGCTTCGCGGGCGGCCCGGCGGGCTGGCCGGGCCGGTCGAACGCGTTGTCGCCGGCGGAGGTCGCGGCGTTGCGCCACCCGGCTCCGGACGCCGTGTACCGGCCCGAGCCGGAGGACGCGGCCCTGTTCGCCGCCCTGGCCCACGACGCCCGAGCCGACATGTCGACATTGGCGTCGGCCTGTGGCCGGTCGGAGTCGACGGTCCGCCGTCGCCTGGAGGTCCTGCGCTCATCGGGAGCGCTGTACTTCGACGTGGAGGTGGACGCGGCCTTGCTGGGCTACCCGTTGACGGCGACGCTCTGGCTGACGGTGGCCCCATCGGCCCTGGAGTCGGCCGGCCAGGCGCTGGCATCCCACCCCAAGTGGCCTTCGCGGCGGCCACAACGGGCCCGGCGAACCTGGTGGCCAACGTGGGCTGCCGCGACGACGCGGCCCTGTATGCGTATTTGGCCGATGACCTGGGCGGGTTGCCGGGGGTCCAGCAGGTGGAGACGGCCCCGATGATCCGGACGTTGAAGCGCTTCGGCACCCTGGAGCCGGTGTAGCGCAGTGACCTGCGCTCGGCGGCCACGTCCTTCGTCGATCTGCACGAGTTCTTCGCTCGGGAAGGTCTCTCCAGCCGGGGCCTGCGGATGGAAGCCCTGCTGGAGGGGCTCGTCGCCGCACCTCCGGCACGCCTGCGAACAGCGCTTCGGGAGCGGCCATGACCGTCAGCCAGTTCACCGCCGGACCGGCGGCCACCGTCGTCCTCCGGGACCTGAGCGAGCTCATCGGCTGAGCATGGGCATCAGGTAGTACGTCAGCTCCACCTCCCCGGGCTCCGCCGCCCGCAGGATGCACGCCCGCATCCCCGGCTGGATCGACAGCACCACCCGCTCACCCGCGAAGGCCTGCAGCGCGTCAAGCAGGTACCGAGCCTGGAACGACGGGGACGTCCGCCCGCCGCCGACGTCCGCCTTCAGCGTCTCCTCCGCTTCGCCCGTGTCCTGGCGGGCGCTCGCCAGGCGGACCTGCGCGTCGCCCACCTCGAGCGTCAAGACGCGCCTGTCCTCGGCGTACACGCCCACGCGGCGGACCGCCGCCGCCAGGGCGTCCGCCTCCAGGGACACCGTGGTGTCCACCGCGCCCGAGGGGATCGACTCCTCCGACAGGAAGCCCGCGTCGAGCACCGCCGTGGCGACCAGGCCGCCTGACCAGCTCAAGCCGAAGCGGCCAGGGCCGAGGTGCAGCCCGACCACCCCGGCGGCCTGGCGTGCGGCCTCGGACAGCAGGGTCGCCGGGACCAGGACGTCCAGCGCACCCGGCGTGCGCAGTGGCAGCCGGGCCACCGCCATCCGGTAGCGGTCCGACGCGGTCAGGGTGAGGCGGTCGCCTCCCTGCAGCCGGACGCCGGTGAACAGCGGCAGCGGGTCGTCTTTGGCCGCGGTTCCCGCGACGATCCGCAGCGCCGAGGCGAACGCCGCTCCGTCTACTTCGGACACCAGGGCCGGTGGGTCCGAAGCGAGACCGGACTCGGGCAGCAGCGGCAGCGCGAACCGGGCGTTGTCCAGCCGCAACGCCAGGCGGGTGCCTTCGACGATCAGGCGCACCGACTCCGCGTCCAAGGCCCGAAGCGTCTCCGCCAGCGGTGCCGCGGGCACGACGACCGAGCCGTCGGTGTGCGTGGTCGCCGGGCAGTCGAACCGGACGGCCAGGTCCGGCGCGCTCCCGGCGACCGTCAGTCCGGCCGCGCCCGCTTCCAGCCGCAGCCCGGCGCGGGCCGGCAGCAGGCGCGAAGCGGCGGAGACGGCCGCCGAGAGGCGGTGAGCAGGCGCGGTGACGTCCATGCCCACAAGCTAGCGGCGGGCACCGACAAAAACCGCCGAACTACGCGCTGACCAGCTCGGGAACCGGAGCGGACCGGGGCGCCCGTACCGTGCCGCGTAGCAGCCACACGACGAAGGCGAGCACCAGCCCGGCCACGCTCGCCGCGAGGAACGCCGCACCCGGACCGGCGTGCTCGACGACGTACCCGCTGATCGACTGGCCTGCCGCCAGCCCCAGCGTCACGGCGGTGAGCACCCAGCCGAACGCCTCCGCCGCGGTCCCGGACGGCGCGACCACCTCGATCGCCGCCGAGTGGGCCGTCGACTGCGGCGTGATCAACGCGCCCGCCAGCAGCATCATCAGCGCCAGGCCCCACAGCGAAGACGGCCAGGCGAGCAGCGCGACCAGCGCGCCGAACCCGCCGAGCAGGGCCGGCAGCCGCAGGCCCAGCCGCCGCGGCCACGGCCGCAGGCTGTAGGCGACGCCGAACGCGACCGAGCTCAGCGACCACGCGGACAGCAGCAGGCCACCCACGGAGGCGTGGCCCGCTTCGGTGGCCGACGCCGGCACGGCGACCTCGACGAACCCGATCACGACGCCGAAACCGAGCGCGGCGAGCGCCAGCGTCCGCATGCCCGGGCTCGACAGCGCGCCCAGCAGCGACCCCCGCGCGCCGCCGGAAGGACCCCACGCCCGGACGGCCGGGCTCAACGCGAACAGCAGGGCGCCGGTGAACTGCAGCGCGACGCCCAGCACCAGGCCGGTGCCCGCCCACGGCGCCATGACCAGCAGCCCGGCCACGCCGGGACCGAGGATGAAGAACACCTCCATGCTGATCGCCTCGTACGAGAACGCGGCGTTGCGCGCGCCACCCGGCGGGAGCAGCCGTGCCCACAGCGCTCGCGACGCCGACCCGACCATCGGCTCGGACAGCCCGGTGACGGCGCCGAACGTGACCATGACGGCGGTCGTGGCGTGCGACTCGATGGCCGTGACCAAGGCGGCCATCGACAGCGCCGAGAGGAGCGCGAAGACGAGCAGCGGCCGGGTCGGCCCGAACCGGTCGATCAACCTGCCCTGCACCACGGCGCCCACCGAGACACCGACGAGTGAACCGGCCGAGACCAGCCCGGCCACGGCGAAGGAACCGGTCTCACGCTGGACGTAGAGCAGCGCCGAGATGCCGATCATCGCGATCGGCAGGCGGGCGAGCACGGACGCGACGGCGGGCCGCCGGGCGGCGCGGGTCGTCAGCGCGGTGCGGTAGTCGGCGAGCGACGTGCGGCTTTCGTGGTTCGAGGCAGACTGGGACACCACAGCAGTATGCCGCAGAGTGGTACGTCAGTACCAGTTATTTACCGGTCACGTGCGTCACCGGTGGCCGGACTGTGGATCTTGGGGACGGCGCAGGAGATCTCGATCAGGTAACACTCAGGATATTCTGTGTGGACTCCTGCAACGAAACCGCCCAGATGGCGTCCTTGAGAGTGAATGGCCTTGAATTCGTGGGTATGGGCCGTGATGGTTGAACAACAGCACAGAAAAACCCAGCTCCCTCCGGCACACGGGTCGGGGCCTGGCCCGGAGGGCGGGAGCGCGGATCGTCGGGGGATGGTCCGCGCAACAACGAAGAGCCGGTGCGCCACGTCGGGGGTGGCGCCCGGCTCTTTGTTATGGGTTACGCGAAGAAGGCCTCCTCACCCGGCGGGTGAGGAGGCCTTCTTCATGACAGAGACTCAGTGTGACGGAGACTCGGCGTGACAGAGACTCAGCGGGCCCGGCGGGCGAGCCGCTCCGGGTCCAGGATCAGCACGCTCTTGCCCTCGAGCCGCAGCCAGCCGCGGTGGGCGAAGTCCGCCAAAGCCTTGTTGACGGTCTCGCGCGAGGCGCCGACGTACTGGGCGATCTCTTCCTGCGTCAGGTCGTGCGTGACCCGCAGCAAGCCCGCCTCCTGGCTGCCGAACCGCTGCGCGAGCTGCAGCAGCGCCCGCGCCACGCGGCCCGGGACGTCGGTGAAGATCAGTTCCGCGACCATGTTGTTCGTCCGGCGCAGACGGCGCGCGACCACGCGCAGCAGCTGCTCGGCGATCTCCGGGCGGGTCGAGATCCACTGGCGCAGGGCCGGGCGGTCCATGGTGACCGCGCGGACCTCGGTGACCGTGGTCGCGCTCGAGGTCCGGGGTCCGGGGTCGAAGATGGACAGCTCGCCGAACATGTCGGACGGGCCGAAGATGCCCAGCAGGTTCTCGCGGCCGTCCGGCGACTTGCGGCCGATCTTCACCTTGCCGGACTGGATGATGTACAGCTTGTCGCCGGGTTCACCCTCGTTGAAGATGACATGGCCGCGGGGGAACTCCACGGATTCCAAGGTCTGGGCCAGCGCCTCCGCCGCTGCCGGCTCCACACCCTGGAAAATGCCCGCACGGGCCAGGGTTTCGTCCACCTCGGGTGCCTCCTCGTCGAGAAACGATCACGCTCCCCCGTGACTGAAGGAGCGTGACGCCGATCACTTGCGCGTCAGTCTAGGGCGTACTCCCGAGATCGCCCGCCGGACTCGCACATGGCGGAAACGATCTCGTTCGAACGTGGAGCCTAACTCCGCACGCGACGCGCGCGTAGCCTGGCTGCCCGTCCGCCCAGCCTACGCAGCCGGAACAGCTCCAGCGCACGGCCGATGCCGTGCCCGTAGAGCGCCCTGACCTCGTTGGGCTGCGCCTGCTCGAGGAACTCTTCGACCTCGTTCTCCTGCACCGCGACGTGCTTGAGCCTGCTCTCCACCCGCTCCATGAAGAGCGCGAAGAACATGATGACCAGGGGGACCAGGATGACGAACCAGACGGTCATGACCGGACCCCGAAACACTCAGTGAGAAGCATGTACTCCAGATCCTCGCTCATGGCGGCCGGAAAACGCGCCGAGGTGGTGCTCTGGCGTGTCGGTCGTCCACCGGTGCAGTGCCCGGCTCGTCCGACGGCGCCCGTAGGCTATCGGGGTGCCACCTGCCACCACGAACGCCCCCCGTGAGGGCGCTGGTGAAAGCCGGTTAGCTCTGGTGAGACGCGCCAGGCGGATGAAGCGTTGCTTGGACGACGTGTATCCGGACGCGCACTGCGAGCTCGACTTCACCACGCCACTCGAACTGCTGGTCGCGGTCGTGCTGTCCGCGCAGACCACCGACGTCCGGGTGAACCTCGTCACCCCCGCGCTGTTCAAGCGCTACCGGACCGCCGCCGACTACGCGGGCGCCGACCGCGCCGAGCTGGAGGAATACCTCCGGAGCACCGGCTTCTACCGGGCCAAGGCCAACTCCGTGATGGGCCTCGGCGCGGCGCTGGTCGAGCGCTTCGACGGCGAGGTCCCCGGCAAGCTCGACGACCTGGTCACCCTGCCCGGCGTCGGCCGCAAGACCGCCAACGTCGTGCTCGGCAACGCCTTCGACGTGCCGGGCATCACCGTCGACACCCACTTCGGCCGGCTGGTCCGGCGCTGGGGCTGGACGGCGGAGGACGATCCGGTCAAGGTCGAGCACGCGATCGGCGAGCTGATCCCCCGCAAGGAGTGGACGATGCTCTCCCACCGGGTGATCTTCCACGGCCGCCGCGTCTGCCACGCCAAGAAGCCGGCCTGCGGCGCCTGCCCGCTGGCCAGGGACTGCCCCTCCTACGGCACCGGCCCGACCGGGTTCGAGGAAGCCGCGAAATTGGTCAAAGGCGTCGAAAAGGACCACATCCTGGCGCTGGCGACGCCCCGGTGACGAGAGTCACCCGGTGGGCGCTGGCCGCCGCTGTGCTGGCGGTGGCGCTGATCGTCGCGCTGCTGCCGCGCGGGGGTGACGACACCGCTGCCAAGCCGGCCGGGGATCTCGCGCCCGCCCGGTCCGCGGCGGCGCTCCAGCCGTGCCCGGTGCCGGGCTCCGCGCAGCCCGTCAAGCAGCTCGAAGGGGTCAAGGCGGACTGCCTCGGCGACGGCGCGAGCGTCGACGTCGGACGCGCGCTCGCCGGGGCTCCGGTGCTGGTCAACGTGTGGGCGTCGTGGTGCGAGCCGTGCCGGACCGAGCTGCCCGTGCTCCAGGAGTACGCGAAGCAGCCCGGTGCCGTGCGCGTGCTCGGCGTCCAGGTGCAGAGCCCGGCGAAGGACGGCCTGGACCTGCTGGCGAAGCTGGGTGTGCACCTGCCGTCGGTGTTCGACGGGGACGGGGGAAGCGGGCCCGTCCGGACGGCGCTGAACGTGCCTTCGTCGCTCCCGGCGTCCTACCTGGTGACCGCCCGGGGCGACGTGCGGTTCATCGCCAACCCCCGCACGTTCGTGAACACTGACCAGGTGCGCGTGGCAGTCGAGGGGGCAGCGTGATCGGACCACTGGTCGAACCGGAGTCGGTGCCCGAGTGGCTCCGGCCGCTGGTCAAGGTCAGCGCCGAGGTCGATTCGAAGACGTTCACGCGGTTCAGCCCGCCCGAGGACGCCTTCACCCGGCCCGCCGCGGTGCTCATCCTCTTCGGCGAGCGCGAAGCCGACGGCGAGCCGGACGTCCTGCTCCAGCGCCGCGCCGACACCTTGGGTTCGCACGCCGGGCAGGTGGCGTTCCCCGGCGGCGGCGCCGAAGAGGGCGACGGCGGCCCGGTCGGCACCGCGCTGCGCGAGGCCGAAGAGGAGACCGGCGTGGTTCCGTCCGGCGTCCGCCCGGTCGCGGTGCTGCCGGAGCTGTTCGTCCCGGTGTCCGGCTTCGCCGTGACGCCGGTGCTGGCGCACTGGGCGGAACCCTCGCCGGTGCACGCGGTCGACCCGGGCGAGACGGCGTCCGTCGCGCGCGTTCCCATCGCCGACCTGGTCGACCCGGCCAACCGGTTCACGGTCAAGAAGGCCGGCATGCCGTGGAAGGGCCCGGCCTTCGAGGTCGGCGGCCTGTTCGTCTGGGGGTTCACCGCCGGGTTGCTGTCGGTCCTCCTGAGCCTGGGAGGCTGGGAGCGCGAATGGGACTCGGGCGACGTCCGGGACCTCGACGAAGCACTGGCGGCGTTCCGGGCGCGGCTCATGGGCGAAGGGTGAGGCAGTGAACTGGGTCGATGTGCTGGTGCTGCTGCTGGCCGTGCTGGCGGCGGTGTCCGGCGCATACCAGGGCGTGATCATCGCGCTGCCGTCGCTCGTCGGCGTCGTGCTCGGCGCGGTCGGCGGGATCCAGCTCGCGCCGGTGGTGGTCTCGTTCTTCGACGACCCCGTCTGGAAGGTCGCCTTCGCGGTGGCGACGGTGGTCTTCCTGGTCGCGTTCGGCGAGGCGATCGGCGTCTACGTTGGCCGCCGGCTCCGGCAGAAGATCAACCCGGACAAGCTCTCCGGCATCGACAAGACGCTCGGTGCGGTCGTCCAGGCCCTGGTCGTGTTCGTCGTGGCGTGGCTGATCGCGACGCCGCTGACGACCGTGTCCGGCGTGCCGTGGCTGCCCAAGGCGATCAACAGCTCGGTGGTGCTCGGCAAGGTCAACGACGCCATGCCCGAGGTCGCGCAGGGGTTCCCGAGCCAGCTGCGCAAGCTGCTCGACGCGTCCGGGTTCCCGTCCATCGTGGACCCGTTCCAGAAGGCGCCGACGGCGGACACCTCGCCGCCGGACCCGGCGCTCCAGCGCAGCGGGATCGTCCAGGAGCTGCACGGCAGCGTGGTGAAGATCCGCGGCAGCGCCAGCTCGTGCTCGCGGTCGCTGGAAGGCAGCGGGTTCGTGATCGCGCCGCAGCGGGTGCTGACGAACGCGCACGTCGTGGCCGGCACCGACACCGTCGGCATCGAGACGACCCAGGGCGACTACCCGGCCCGCGTCGTCTACTTCGACCCGGAGGTCGACATCGCGGTGCTCGCCGTGCCGCGTCTGAAGGCCGAGCCGCTCGAGTTCGCGCCGGAGACGGCACGGGCGGGCGACAGCGCGGTCGTGCTGGGCTACCCGCTCGACGGCCCGTACCGGGCGACGCCTGCTCGCGTGCGCGGCCGGATCAACCTGCGCGGCCCGGACATCTACGAGGCGAACACCGTGCAGCGGGACGTCTTCACGGTCCGCGCCGAGATCCGCAGCGGCAACTCCGGCGGCCCGATGGTGACCCCGGACGGAAAGGTCATCGGCGTCGTCTTCGGCGCGGCGGTGGAGGACCCGGAGACCGGCTTCACGCTGACGGCCGAGCAGGTGCGCGCCGAGGTGGACGCGGCGGCGTCGCAGACGACGAACGTGTCGACCGGCTCCTGCGCCGCTTAAGGCCGGGCCGAGTGGTCTGCCACGACATCCTGGTGACCAGGTCCTAACGCCCGAAGCGCAGCGCCAGGCCGTCGAGCAGGGCCCGCATGCCCAGCTCGAAAATGTCGTCCAGCACCAGGTCGTAGCCCGTCTCGGTCAGGTCGGCGAGCATCCTGGTGAACGTCGGGTGCCCGGCGGCCACCGCCGCCACCGCGGGGCCCTGGTGGTCCATCCAGTCTTCCTCGGTCAGCCCGGACGACGCCAGCGCGTTCTGTTCGCGCTCCAGGTGGACCGCCATCCCCTGGATGTGGCCGAAGAACAGGACGTGCAGGTTGCAGAGGGTCGCGGCGTCGACGCCCAGCTCGGACAGCGCGGAGAGGGCCCACTCGCCGTGCACGGCGAGGTTGCGCAGCGGCAGTGGCCGCGTGATCGGCCCGAGCTGCGCCAGCCACGGGTGGCGCCGGAAGAGCGACCAGAGGGTCCGGCCGCCGAGCGTCAGCCGTTCGCGCCAATCACCTGACGGCTTCGCCGGGTAGCCGCGCTCGCCGAACGCGGCGTCGGCCATGAGCAGCACCAGTTCGTCCTTGCCCCGCACGTACCGGTACGGCGCCATCGCCGCGACTCCGAGGCGCGCCGCGACCCCGCGCATCGACAACGCGCCGAGGCCCTCGGCGTCGGCGATGGCGATGGCGGTCCGCACGAGCTGCTCACGGCTCAGCCCACGCTGACCGCCACGGCGGTCCCGGCCGGCGACGACCGTGCCGGACCGCGGTTCGGCACGGACCAGCCCTTCCTGGCTCAGCAGGGTCAGCGCCTTCGCCGCGGTGGCCATCGCGACTCCGTGGTCGGTCGCGAGCCGCCGGGTCGAGGGGACCCGCGCCCCCGGTGGGAGCTCGCCGCGGGCGATCCGCGCACGCAGATCCTCGGCGATGGCCACGTACTTCAAGACTGCCTCCTGACCTAGTACAGACGACCAGCTGTGCTAGGACAGAAGTGGCCCTCGAGCTGGCATACCTCCATTGTGGTGCAAGCAAGCGTACAACTCTGGAGGAAACATGCGGAACGTCCTGATCTCCGGCGCCGGTGTCGCCGGCGGCACCCTGGCCTGGTTCCTGGCCCGCGAAGGCTGGACGGTGACCGTGGTGGACCGCGCGCCCGGCCCGCGCACCGGCGGGCAGGCGATCGACGTGCGCGGGGCCGCCCTCGACGTCGTCGACCGGATGGGCCTCGGCGAGCGGCTGCGGGCGGTGCGCACCCGGATGCGCGGGATGTCCATGGTGGACGGGGACGGCCACGAGCTGTTCCGGTCGGAGGAGCAGACCTTCAGCAGCGGACGGCTCGACAGCGCCGACATCGAGGTGCTGCGCGACGACGTCGTCACGATCCTGCACGAGGCGACCGACGTCGAATACGTCTTCGGCGACTCGATCACGGCCCTGACCGAAGAGGCGCACGGCGTGCGCGTCGAATTCGAGCACGGCGGCTTCCGGACGTTCGACCTGGTCGTCGGGGCGGACGGCTTGCACTCGGCCGTGCGGCGGCTCGCCTTCGGGCCGGAGGAGGACTTCACCCGCCACCTCGGGCAGTACCTGGCGATCTTCCCGACGGCCAACTTCCTGGGCCTCGAAGACTGGCAGGTCTGGTTCCGGCACGAGCACGTCGGCGGGGCGATCTACCCCGTCCGGGACAACACCGAGCTGCGCGTCACGCTCGGCTTCGGCTCGGAGCCGCTGCCCCGGATGGCCGTCGCGGAGCAGAAGCGGCTGATCGCCGAGCGGCTCGCCGGAGTCGGCTGGGAGGTGCCGAAGCTGCTGGAAGCGATGGCCGCCGCGGACGTCTTCTACTTCGACGCCATGGCCCAGATCCACCTGGACCGCTGGTCGGCGGGCCGGGTCGTGCTGGTCGGCGACGCCGGCTACTGCGCCTCGGCGCTGTCCGGCCAGGGGACGAGCCTGGCGCTGGTCGGCGCGTACGTCCTCGCGCAAGAACTCGGCCGGGCCGGGTACGAAGAGGCTTTCGCGGCCTATGAAACGCGGATGCGGCCCTTCGTCACCCTCAACCAGGCGCTGGCCACCGAGAACGCCGAAGGACCGGCGTCGGAGGAGTCGGTGGAACGGGCGAAGAACGCCATCAGCCTTGCTTGAGGAAGTCCGCCAGGGCCGCCGACGTGCGGTCCGGCGCCTCGAGGTGGGGGAAGTGCCCGACGTCCGGCCAGATCTCCGGCTCGGCGTGCGGGCCCGCCCAGCGCATCGACGACGTCGCCGTTTCGGGCAGGATGCAGGTGTCCTCGGCGCCGTGCAGCTGCAACGTCGGCGCCGCGATCCGGGCGCCGACGGCGTCGGTGAACCGGCGGCCTTCGCCGCGGAACTGGGCGCGGAACGCCCAGCGGTAGTACTCGAGCGCGCTGTGGGCGACCCCGGGCACGAGCATCGCCTGCCGGAACGCCTCGACGCTGCCGGTGAAGTCCGAAGTGGACCGCCAGCGACGGCCGGCCCAGCCGCCGAACAGGTCCTCGACGGCCTGCGCGTCGTCCTTCAGCAGCCACTTCTCCGGAGCCATCGGCACCTGGAAGCGGAAGAGGTGTCCGGCCGCGCGGCCTTGGTCGCGCCACGGGCGAGCCGCGCCCGAGCGCAGGGCGAGGGGATGGGCCGCGCCGACCGCCGTCACCGAGGACACCAGCCGCGGGTGCAGCGCCGCGACCGTCCAGGCGAGCATGCCGCCCCACGCGTGCCCGACGAGGTGCGCGCGCCGCGCCCCGAGCGACTTGATCAGGCCGCCGACGTCGCCGGCGAGCGTCCACGCGTCGTAGCCGCGGGGTGGCTTGTCCGAATCGCCGTAACCGCGCAGGTCGACGGCGACCGCGCGGAACCCCGCGTCGGCCAGCGCCCGCAGCTGGTGGTGCCAGGTCCACCAGAACTCGGCGAACCCGTGCAGCAGCACCACGACCGGTCCGTCACCGAGCTCGGCGACGTGCAGGCGGATGCCGTTCGCGGAGACGTCGCGGTGGACCCACGGGCCGTCGAGCCGGACGATCGACGGGTCGGGGGACGCGTGCAACGACGACTCAGTCGCGCGTGGTCAAGTCGGCTTCGGGCGCGCGCTGCGGCTTGAGCGCGGCGGCGGTCTCCTTGACGCTGGCGATGGTCCGCTCGGGTGCCTTGAACTTCTTCACCTTGCGGTAGCCGAGGAAGCCGACCCCGAGCGCGACCGCGACCATCACGAAGAACACGATGCCGAAGGCGATCCAGCGGTAGCGCACCCACTCGGCCAGGCCTTCGGCGGCGAAGAAGAACAGGAAGAACGTGCTGTACAGGAAGACCGTCAGCGCGATCAGGAAGTAGACGGCCCCCTTGAGGCCCTTCTTCACCTCGCCGACCAGCTCGGACTTCGCCAGCTCCATCTCCGCCCTGACCAGGGTGGAGATGTGCTGGGTCGCGTCGCCGACCAGGCGGCCGATCGACTGGTCGCCGGGGACGTCGGTGGCGGAGGACAGCGGGAGGTAAGGCACGGCCCCCACGCCGTCGGGGCCGGTGCGTTCGTGCTTGGGGCTGCTCACCGGGTCATCGTGCCATGTGTCCGTTATCGAGGCGCGGCGGCGTCACTGAGTGTCGGCGATCAATTCATCCGGGCGTGCGCCCGGCTCCGCCGCAGGAGCAAGGCGGCCGCGAGCAGGGACGCTGCGGCCGACGCGATCAGCACCGCGGCCTTCGCCAGTTCACTGGTGCCCTCCGGCAGCGACAGCTCTGCGATCAGCAGGCTCACGGTGAACCCGACGCCGCCGAGCACGGACAACGCGACCATGTCCCGCCAGCCCGTCCCGCGCGGCTTCTCCGCCGCGCCCAGCTTCACGGCGAGCACGCTCGCCCCGAGGATCCCGACGACCTTGCCGCCGAGCAGCCCGGCCAGGACCGCGAGCGGCAACGCCGTCGTGAAGACCGCGCCGAGCGCGTCGCCGTTGACCGAGATGCCGGCCGCGAACAGCGCGAACACGGGCACGGCGACGGCCGCCGACCACGGCTGGAGCCGGTGCTCCAGCCGCAGGGCAGGCGCCTCCTCCTCGCCGTCGTCGGCGCGGACCCGGGTGAGCAGGCCCAGTGCGACGCCCGCGATCGTCGCGTGGATGCCCGCCGAGTGCACCGCGACCCAGGTGACCAGCGCGAGCGGCACGTACAGCCAGGCCGTCCGGACCCGTCGGTGCTGCAGGTACGCGTACAGCGCGAGTGCCACGACGGCGACCGCCACCGCGACCAGGTCGAAGCCCGTCGTGAACAGCACGGCGATGACGATGATCGCGCCGAGGTCGTCCACCACGGCCAGCGAAAGCAGGAAGATCCGCGCACTCGACGGCAGGTTCGACGCCGTCAGCGCCAGCACGCCGAGGGCGAACGCGATGTCCGTGGCGACCGGGATCGCCCAGGCCCGCTCGATCCCCGGCGTTCCCCAGCCGACGCCGAGGGCGACGAGCGCGGGCACGACCATGCCGCCGATCGCGGCCACGACCGGCAGCACCGCCTGCTTGAAGCGGGACAGCTCGCCGACGACGAGCTCGCGCTTGAGCTCAAGCCCGGCGACGAAGAAGAACAGGGCGAGGAGCCCGTCCTTCGCCCAGTCGCCGATCGTCAGGTTCAGGTGCAGGAACCCGGGACCGAGCCGGAAGTCGCGCAGGGCGTGGTAGCTGTCCCGCAGCGGCGAATTGGCCCAGATCAGCGCCACCGCGGTCGCGCCGAGCAGGATGAGGCCGCCGGTGGTTTCGGTGCGGAGGTAGCGGGCGAACTCGGTCAACGGGCGGGACACGGGCGGCTCCAGGGGTCGCTGATCACTGTTGCCGACCAGGCTTCCCGGCGCACCTGGACGTCAGTTTACCGGCTCTTTGTCACGGATTGTCATGACCGCTGTCACACGTTGTACCGGTGGTGGGTCACGCGGTGGGCTCATAGCATGCCAATCGACGACGAAGTCCCTAGACGAAGGAAGACGACAGTGGTGAGCACCCCCACCGAGGTCCAGCAGGACACGAGGTTCTTCGGGCACCCACGAGGACTGGCGAACCTCTTCGGCGTGGAGATGTGGGAGCGGTTCTCCTACTACGGGATGCTCGGCATCCTCCCCATCTACCTCTACTACCGGATCGACCAGGGTGGGCTGGGCCTGCCGCAGGAGTCCGCGCTCGGCATCGTCGGCGCGTACGGCGGCCTGGTGTACCTCTCCGCCGTCGTCGGGGCGTGGGTGGCCGACCGGCTGCTCGGCTCGGAACGGACGTTGTTCTACAGCGCCGTCCTGATCATGATCGGCCACATCAGCCTGGCGCTGCTGCCGGGAATGACCGGCATCGGCGTCGGTCTCGTGTGCGTCGCGCTCGGCAGTGGCGGGCTGAAGTCGAACGCGACCGCGATCGTCGGCACGCTCTACGCCGAAGACGACGAGCGGCGCGACGCCGGCTTCACGATCTTCTACATGGGCGTCAACCTGGGTGCCTTCGTCGGTCCGCTGCTGACCGGGCTCGCCCAGACCGCGGTCGGCTTCCACCTCGGCTTCGGCCTCGCCGCGATCGGCATGGCCTTCGGCCTGATCCAGTACACCCTGGGCCGTAAGAACCTCGGCGAGAAGGCCAAGGAGGTGCCGAACCCGCTGCCGGCGTCGCGGCGGCTGACGGCCATCGGGGCCGCCGTCGTGCTGGTCGCCGCGATCGTGGCCCTGGTCCTGACCGGGGTCGTCAACCCGGGCAACCTCGCCGACGTCGTGGTGTGGGTGGTCGCCGGGATCTCGGTGATCTACTTCCTCGTCATCCTGACCAGCAGCAAGATCACCGGCGTCGAGCGCAGCCGCGTGTTCTCGTTCATCCCGATGTTCATCGCCAGCGCGGCGTTCTTCTCGCTGTACCAGCAGCAGTTCACCGTCGTCAGCGCCTACACCGACCAGCGGCTGAACCGGGACCTGTTCGGCTGGCAGATGCCGGTGTCCTGGGTCAACTCGGTCAACCCGGTGTTCATCATCGTGTTCGCGCCCCTGCTGGCGGCGCTGTGGACCAAGCTGGGCGAGCGCCAGCCGTCGACGCCGATGAAGTTCGTGCTGGGCACCGTGCTGATGGGCGTCGCGTTCCTGCTGTTCCTGCCGATGGTGGGCAGCGGCAAGAACGCCAGTCCGTTGCCGGCGATGGTCGGCATCCTGTTCGTCTTCACCATCGCGGAGCTGTGCCTCTCGCCGGTCGGGCTTTCGCTGTCGACGAAGCTCGCGCCCGCGGCGTTCCGGACGCAGATGGTGGCGCTGAACTTCCTGTCGATCTCGCTGGGCACGGCCATGTCCGGCAAGCTGGCCGAGTACTACTCGGTCGACGACGAGGCGCCGTACTTCGGCACGGTCGGCGGGATCGCCATCGGTATCGGGCTGCTGCTGTTCCTGGGCATTCCCTTCATCCGCAAGCTGATGAAGGGCGTTCACTAGCCCACGGTGACGCCGAAAATCACCCCGACGAAGTAGGTCACGACCATGGTGAGGGCGCCGACGCCGACGTTGCGGACGATCGCGCGCCCCACGTTCGCGTCGCCGAGCCTCGCGCTGATCCACCCGGTCAGCGTGAGGCCGACGACGACCGCGGCGGCGCACGCCCACACCCGCAGGGAGACGCCGGCCCAGGCGATGGAGAGGATCGGCAGCAGCGCGCCGACCGAGAACGCGACCAGCGAGGCCCACGCGGCCTGCCACGGGCTGGTCAGGTTGTCCGGATCGATGCCGAGTTCGGCCTCCGCGTGCGCGTGCAGGGCGTCCTTTTCGGTCAGTTCGCGGGCCACCTGGCTCGCCAGCTCGGGCGAGAGGCCCTTGCCCTCGTAGATCTCGGCGAGCTCGCGCTCCTCGGCCTCCGGCATCGTCTTGAGTTCCTGTTTTTCGAGCCGGAGCAAGGCCTGTTCGGTGTCACGCTGGGTGCTCACGGAGACGTATTCCCCGCCGGCCATGGAAAAGGCACCGGCGACGAGCCCGGCGATTCCGGCGGTCATGATCGTCGTGCTTTCCGTGGTCGCCCCGGCGACGCCGACGACGATGCCGGCGACGGACACGATCCCGTCGTTCGCCCCGAGCACCCCGGCCCGCAGCCAGTTCAGCTTCCCGCCGACGCCCTGGTGCGGTTCGTGGGTGTGTTCCACGGCAGTTTCGGTCACGGGACAAGTGAAACACGAACGGGGAATCGTGGCGAGCCGCGCATTCCCGGTCAGGTCGCCCTAATTAACGAATGCCTTGCCTAAGCCGGTCCTGTGTGGACTCTCAGCGTTGCTGGGTCATCATGGGCGGCATGGACGAGCAAGTGTGGCAGCCGCTGGTCACGGTCGAGGGCCTGCCGCTCCACGGCGGCGAAGGCCGGTTCCGGCTGCTGGAGACGGCCGAGAGCGGCCTGGCGTACCTGATCCACTACCCGGCGGGCGTGGCGTCGCCGACCCACGCCCACGACCACGACAGCATCGTCTACGTCCTGTCGGGCAAGCTGCGGGGCGTGGTGGACGGCGTGGAGGCCGTCCTCGAGCCGGGGGACTCGGTGCTGCACCCGCGCGGGGTGATCCACCAGGTGGAGGCGCTGACGGACTCGATGTGGGTCGAGTTCAAGTCGCCTCTGCCGGGTCGCCCACCGATCGCCTGAGCGCCCCAATGTGGCCTTCGGTGCGTTCAACGCACCGAAGGCCACCTTGGGTGCGTTGAACGCACCCAATGTGGCCTTGGGGCGCTTGGGGCCTCCGGGAAAGCGGAAACGCCCGGCCCCGCCAACGCGGACCCGGGCGCTTCCTGGGATGAAGCTCAGCCTTCGGAGAAGCTCAGGCGTCCAGCTCGGCGAGGGCCTGCTTGGCCTTCTCGAGCTCGGCCTCCAGCGCGGCGACCTTCGCGGCCTGCGCCTCGCGAGCCTGGTTGATCACCTCGTCGATCGGGCCCGACAGGTCGGAGTGCAGCTCCTTCGCCGCGCGCGAAACCGCGGCGGCGGGGATCTCCAGGCCCTTCGCGACCCACTTGCTGCCGTTCTTGAGCTCGGCCTGCCACTCGCCGTCGGCGGTGCCGGTGACGGTCAGGATCAGCTCGACCGTGCGGGTCTTCTTCGCCGTCGACGCCGTCGCCGCGCCCTTCGGGCGGCCGCGCTTCGGCTTGGGGGCCTCTTCCTCGGCGGGCGTGGGTTCGCCCTCCGAAGAGGAGGGGGACGCGGACTCGGTGACGGCCGCCTCGTCGGTGGCAACAGCGGGGGCCGCCGTCGGGGCCTCGGCCGTTTCCTCGTCGTGCGTCAGGACATCCACGGTCATCGTCGTGTCGTCTCCTTGCCCGGGAAGTGGGTGTGGTTCGCGGCACAGTGTAGAACATGCGTTCGAAGTGCGCCGCTCGGGGGGTTCATGAAAGAACCCTCCCAGCGCGAAGCCGGAAGGGCTCTGACAGCGAGAACGCTAGCTCACTCCTCGGACTTGCCCGACTTCAGGCCCGACGAGATGAGGTCCATGACCGACGAGTCGGCCAGCGTGGTGACGTCGCCGACCTGCCGGTTCTCCGCGACGTCCCGCAGCAGGCGGCGCATGATCTTGCCCGAGCGCGTCTTCGGCAGCTCCGGCACGACCATGATCTGCCGTGGCTTCGCGATCGGCCCGATCTCCTTCGCGACGTGGTTGCGCAGCGCCTGGATGGCCTCTTCGCCCCCGTCGACCGCGTTGCCGCGCAGGATGACGAACGCGACGATGCCCTGGCCGGTCGTCGGGTCGGTCGCGCCGACGACCGCGGCCTCGGCCACCGTCGGGTGCGAAACCAGCGCCGACTCGACCTCGGTCGTCGAGATGCGGTGCCCGGACACGTTCATGACGTCGTCGACGCGGCCCAGCAGCCAGACGTCACCGTCCTTGTCGTACTTCGCGCCGTCGCCGGCGAAGTAGAAGCCCTGGTCCTTGAACCGCGACCAGTAGGTGTCCTTGAAGCGCTCTTCGTCGCCCCAGACGCCCCGCAGCATCGACGGCCACGGCTTGTCGAGCACCAGGTACCCGCCGCCGCCCGGGCCGACCTCGTTGCCCTGGTCGTCGACGACCTTCGCGGAAATCCCGGGCAGCGCCTTCTGCGCCGAACCCGGCTTCGCCGCGGTGACACCCGGCAGCGGCGAGATCATGATCGCGCCGGTCTCGGTCTGCCACCACGTGTCGACGACGGGCGCCCGGCCCGCGCCGATGTTCTCGCGGTACCAGATCCACGCCTCGGGGTTGATCGGCTCGCCGACCGAACCCAGCACCCGCAGCGACGACAGGTCGTACTTCTCGGGGATTTCCGCGCCCCACTTCATGAAGGTGCGGATCAACGTCGGCGCGGTGTAGTAGATGGAGACCTTGTACTTCTGGATGATCTCCCAGTGCCGCCCCTCGTGCGGGGTGTTCGGCGTGCCTTCGTAGACGACCTGCGTGACGCGGTTCGCGAGCGGGCCGTAGACGATGTAGCTGTGGCCGGTGATCCAGCCGATGTCGGCGGTGCACCAGTAGACGTCCTCGCCGGGCTTGTGGTCGAAGACGTTGTGGTGGGTGTACGCCGTCTGCGTCAGGTAGCCGCCGGTGGTGTGCAGGATGCCCTTCGGCTTCCCGGTCGTGCCGGACGTGTAGAGGATGAACAGCGGGTGCTCGCTGTCGAACGCCTCGGGAGTGTGCTCTTCGGACTGTCCGTCGACGAGCTCGTGCCACCAGACGTCGCGGCCGTCGGTCCACGGCACCTCGCCCTCGAGCTTGTCGCCCGTGCGCTTGACGACGATGACCTTCTCGACGGTTTCGGCGCCTTCGAGCGCTTCGTCGACATTGGCCTTCATCGGCGCGGCCTTGCCGCGGCGGAACTGGCCGTCGGAGGTGATGACGACCTTCGCGGCGGCGTCGTCGACGCGGGCCCGCAGGGCCGTCGGCGAGAAGCCGCCGAAGACGACGTTGTGCAGCACGCCGATCCGCGCGCACGCGAGCATCGCGAAGATGGCCTCGGGCACCATCTGCAGCTGGATCGCCACGACATCGCCGGCAGTGACGCCCAGCGACGCGAGTGCGTTGGCAGCCTTGGAAACCTCGGTCTTCAGCTCGGCGTAGGTGATGTCCCGGGTGTCACCCGGCTCGCCGACCCAGTGGATCGCGACCTGGTCACCGTGGCCGGATTCGACGTGCCGGTCGACGCAGTTGTAGGTGACGTTCAGCTTGCCGCCGACGAACCACTTCGCGAACGGCGCATTGGTCCAGTCCAGTATCGTGGTCCACTTCGTGTCCCACGTGAGCCGATCGGCCTGCTTCGCCCAGAACGCTTCGCGATCGGCGTCCGCCTCGGCGTAGAGGTCGGCCTTCGCGTTGGCCTGAGCAGCGAAATCTTCGCTGGGCGGGAAGGTGCGGCTCTCGGTGAGCAGGTTGTCCAGGGCTGGGGACTGCTCGGTCATGGTTGCAAGGCCTCCTGTAGTGCGCCGAAACGACGGCTAGCGGCACGCTAGCGACGTTAGTCCGCCTTGTAAAAGGTTGCACCCACGTAGGCCTGCCGGTTCACCGAGCCAGGGGAGCGCTGGTGACTAAGCGTTCGTTCAGCCGGGCCTTCGCCGCGGGCCATTCCGGCGCCACCATCGAGTAGGTGACGGTGTCGCGCGACGAACCGTCCGGCCGGATCCGGTGCGCGCGCAGCACGCCTTCGCGAAGCGCGCCAAGCCGCTCGATGGCTCGTTGCGAGCGGAGGTTGCGGATGTCGGTCTCCCAGGAGACTCGTTGCGCGTCAAGGGTTTCGAACGCGTGGGTGAGCAGGAGCAGCTTGGACTCCGTGTTCAGTCCGGTGCGCTGCCGGTCCGCGCCGATCCAGGTGTGCCCGATCGAGAGGATCCGGTGCTTCTCGACGACCTGGTAGTACGACGTCGTCCCGGCGACGCGGCCGGAGGCGACGTCGATCTGCGCGAAGGGGCGGCGGTCGGGATCGGCGAGCGCCTGCTCGACCATCCGCTCCGCGGCGGGAAGATCCCCCGGCTGACGGATGCTCAGCCACGTCCAGATACCCGGGTCGGCGCCGGCCTCGAGCAGGCCCTTGGCGTGCTCGGGCGTCAGGGGTTCCAGGCGGACGTGCTCGCCGGAAAGGGTCGGTTGCGTGGTCCAGTCGCTCACGCGATCACCGTAGGCCGGTCAGTGGCTACTCAGCAGGGCCAATTTCTGATCATTTTCAGAGGCCACTTCCGAGTTGCCTATGCTCGGCGGACCACGACGAAGGGCGGGCTCGATGGCCGAAGAGCGGGAAGAGCTGAGCTGGGAGCTGTTCGGCACGGCGAGCCGTGAACTGGCTCACACCATCGCCGAAGACGGCTTCGCGCCGGACCTCGTCCTCTCGATCGCGCGCGGCGGCCTCTTCGTGGCCGGCGCGCTCGGCTACGCGCTCGACGTGAAGAACCTGCACGTGATGAACGTCGAGTTCTACACCGGCATCGACCAGCGCCTCGACCTGCCGGTGATGCTGCCGCCGGTGCCCAACGTCGTCGACCTCACGAGCAAGAAGGTGCTGATCGCCGACGACGTCGCCGACACCGGCGCCACCCTCAAGCTGGTCCGCGACTTCTGCCTCGACCACGTCGCCGAGGTGCGCTCGGCCGTCGTCTACGAGAAGCCGCACTCGACGGTGAAGTGCGAGTACGTCTGGCGGCGCACCGACCGCTGGATCAACTTCCCGTGGTCGGTCCTGCCGCCCGTGGTCTCCCGCGAAGGCCAGGTGCTCGATGCCTGATCCGCTGAAGCCCCTGCTCGACCTCGACGGCGTCGCGGCGGCGGCGAAGTCCGCCCAGGACGCCGTCTTCGCGGTGCACCGCCTCCCGGCGAACCTCCGCGGCGGCGCGGCGACCGCGGCCGAGGCGTCGGTGCGGGCCGCCCGCGCGTCCGCCGGCATCGAGGGAGCGAACCCCGAGCTGCCCGCCGACGGCGCGGTCGACGACCCCGTCCTCGCCGGCGCGTTGCGCGTCGCGGAGACGCTGGAATCGCTGTTGCCGACGTGGCGCCGCGCGCCGATGCAGGCCCTCGCCCGGCTGCACGTCCTGGCCGCGGCGGACCTCGTCGACGACCCGGATGCCTTGGGGCGACCGCATTCCGGTGGTGGCCGGCTCGAGCTGCTGGCCCAGCTGGTGACCGGGGCGACGTCGGTGCCCGGCCCGGTACTGACGGCCGTGGTGCACGGGGAACTGCTGGCGCTCAAGCCGTTCGGCAGCGCGGACGGCGTCGTTGCGCGCGCGGCCGCCCGGCTGACGATGGTCGCGACGGGCCTCGACCCGAAGGCGCTGACCGTGCCGGAGGTCGCGTTCTTCCGCCGCGTGCCGCGCTATCTCGAAGCCGCGGACGGTTTTGCGCACGGGACACCCGAAGGCGTACGCGCGTGGCTGCTCTTCTGCTGCGAAGCGTTCGAATCGGGTGCTCGCGAAGCGAAGAGCATTTCCGACGCGGCTTCCTAACGGAGGACGGCGTCCAGCAGCCCGGGGAACCGCGCTTGGAGGTCGTCGCGGCGTAGCTCGACCCAGCGGCGCCGTCCGTCGACGAACGTCGTCGTCAGCCCGGCTTCGCGCAGCACGCGCCAGTGGTGCGACAGCGTCGCGGCCGTGATGTCGACGTCGTACTCCTCGAGCGAGCAGCTTCGCGGCTCGGTCACCTTCGCCAGTTCGCGGAGGACCTCCAGGCGCACGGGGTCGGCGAGCGCCTGCAGCACGGTGACGATTTCGATCGACTCGCGCGCCGGCTGCGGCAGTGTCCTGGCCACCCGTCCCTCCATACTTGGATCGTTTGACAACAATCGAAGTATAGCCCCATCATGGCCGCATGACGATTCGACGATCATCTAATGATCGACCGGGGGGCCTGCTCGTCCTCGCGGTGGGCACGTTCACCGTCGGCACCGACGGGTTCGTGCTCAACGGCCTGCTGCCGGTCATCGCCGCCGACCTGCACGTGACGGAGTCCGTCGCGGGTCAGCTCACCACCGTCTTCGCCCTGACGTACGCGATCGCGTCGCCGCTCATCGCCGCGTTCACCGGCGGCTGGGACCGCCGGTGGCTGCTGGCCGGCGGCATGGCGCTGTTCACCGCCGGCATGGCCGGGCAGGCGCTCGGCACGACGTTCGCGGTGGTCGCCGCCGCGCGGCTGCTCGCCGCGATCGGCGCGGCCGCCTTCCAGTCCAACGCCTACGTGCTCGCCGGGGCGCTTTCGTCCGAAGCACGCCGTGGCCGCGCGCTCGCGACCGTCGCGGCCGGGATGAGCGTTTCGATGGTGCTGGGTGTCCCGATCGGCGTGCTGGCCGGGAACTGGCTCGGCTGGCGCGCGGTGATGTGGGGGATCGGGGTGATCGCCGTGCTCGTCGCGCTGCTGATCCCGCTGATCCCCGAGGTCCGCGTGCCCGCCGCGGGCCTGCGGGCCCGGCTGGCGGTGGTCGGGCGGCCGCCGATCGCCCGCGTGCTGCTGGTGACGGTCCTCGGCACGCTCGCCGGGTTCACCGTGTTCGTCTACCTGCCGGTGCTGGTCGCGCCGGTCGCGAGCGGTGCGGTGCTGTCGTGGGTGCTCGTCGGGTCCGGCATCGGCCAGGTGGCGGGCACGACGTTCACCGGCCGCGCCACCGACCGGTTCGGGCCGGCCCGGGTACTGGCGCTCTCGCTGGCGGGCACCGCGGTCGTGCTCACCGTCCTGGACTTCGCCGTGCTGTCGCTGCCCGGCGCGCTGCTGCTCGCCTTCTTCTCCGGGGTCTTCGTCGGGATGCTGATGGTGCCGCAGCAGCACCGGCTGTTCACGCTCGCGCCGGACGCCCCGACTGTCGCACTGGGACTGAACGGCTCGGCGATCTACGTCGGCGGCGCACTCGGTTCCGCGGTGGGCGGAGTGGTCCTCGCCACCGCCGGGCCCTCGTGGGTGGGGCCGGCCGGCGCGCTCGCCGCCGTCGCGGCGCTCGGCGTCGCGATCAGGAGAGCTTCGCCGACCACTTCTCTTCGATCCGCCCGATCCGCCACACCGCCAGCGCGATGACCCACGTCAGCACGAACAACCCGACGATCCCGAAGCCGACGTAGTCCAGGTTCACCGAAGCGATCGCGGCCAGCGGGCCCGACGTGATGGCCAGCTTCTCGGCGAGGATCGACACCAGCTCGATGGTCCCGATGAGCAGCGCCACCGCGACCGACAGCGCGGTCACCGTGATGTTGTAGAAGATCTTGCGCACCGGCTTCGCGAACGCCCAGCCGTAGGCGAAGTTCATGAAGCAGCCGTCCACGGTGTCGAACAGGGTCATGCCGGCGGCGAACAGGATCGGCAGCACGAGGATCGCGTACCACGGCAGCGCGAACGTCGCGGCGCCCGCGGCGAGCACGAGCAGGCCGATCTCGGTCGCGGTGTCGAAACCCAGCCCGAACAGCAGCCCGACCGGGTAGATGTGCCACGGCTTGCGCACGGCCTTCGTCGCGCCGCGCAGCAGCCGGTTCAGCACGCCGCGGTTGTCCAGGTGGCGTTCGAGCGCGGCTTCGTCGAAGTCGCCGCGGCGCATCCGCCGGAACACGCGCAGGATCCCGACGAGCACGACGAGGTTCAGGATCGCGATCACGTACAGGAACACCCCGGACACCGACGTCCCGATCAGGCCGGTGGCTTCGTGCAACGGCGACGAACCGTCCTGGACCTGCCCGGCCAGCGCGCGGACGCCGAGGGAGAGCAGCAGGCACAGCACGAAGACGATCGTCGAGTGCCCGAGTGAGAACCAGAACCCGACCGACAGCGGCCGCCGCCCGTCCGCCATCAGCTTGCGGGTGGTGTTGTCGATCGCGGCGATGTGGTCGGCGTCGAACGCGTGCCGCATGCCCAGCGTGAAGGCGGTGACGCCGAGCCCGATCCCGAACACGCCGGACGTGCCCAGCGCGTAGTGCTGCGGCGCCACGAACGCGGCCAGCACGACCCAGCCCACGACGTTCAGCAGCAGGATGAACCCGGCCATCCCGCCGATCGACACCCACTCGCGACGCGAAAGCCCGCGCCGCGAGTCCTCGGCCGTGTCTGCGCCCGCCATCGCCCACCCGCCTTTCCTCTCATCTGAGAGGTTAGGCAGGTGAACAGATGAAGGGCAATCCTGTCCGATCCCTTCTCGCCCCCAGGGCCGGGGGTCCGCCACCCGGAACCCCCGAAAACCGGGGGTCAGCTCGCACGCACCCGCAGGGTGTCCAGTGCCTTGCGCACGTGCCCGCCCGACGTGTGCAGCGCCTTCGCCGCGCTCTTGACCTCTTCCCCGGAGAGCAGGTGCACCAGCGCCACCTTGAGGTCGCCCCCGGCCTCGGTGAGCGCGTCCGAGCAGTCCGCCATCGTCATGCCGGTGGCTTCCTGCAGGATCCGGATGGTCCGGCCGCGCAGCTTCGCGTTGGTGGCCCGCATGCTGACCATCAGGTTGGAGTAGGTCCGGCCCAGCTTGATCATCGTCGCTGTGGAGAACGACGTGAGGATCATCTTCTGCGCCGTGCCCGCCTTCATCCGGGTCGAGCCGGCAATTGCCTCCGGGCCGGTGTCGACGGCGATGAGCACGTCCACCCCGGCCGGCTTCGCGGCCTTGGCGTTGCCCGAGACCAGCCCGGTCCGGGCGCCCTGGCGCGAGGCCGCGGCCAGCGCACCCAGCACGTACGGCGTCCTGCCCGACGCCGTCAGCCCGAGCACGAAGTCGCCGGGCTGCACCATCGCGGCCATCTCGGCGGCCCCCGCCGCGGAGTCGTCCTCCGCGTTTTCGACGGCCTGGCGCAACGCGCGCTCGCCGCCGGCGTGGTGCGCGATGAACCAGTCGCCCGGCACGTTGAACGTCGGCACCAGCTCGGCCGCGTCCAGGGTGGCCAGCCGCCCGGACGTGCCCGCGCCGACGTAGTGCACCCGGCCACCGGCCCGCAGGGCGTCCACGGCGTAGTCCACCGCGTGCGCCATCTGGGGCAGCACCGCGGCGACGGCACCGGGGACCGTACGGTCCTCGGCGTTGATCGCGCCCAGGATCCCCGCGGTGGACATCAGGTCGATGTCCTTGGTGCGGGGATTGCGGGTCTCGGTCGGCGAATCGACGTGCACCGCCTGCAGGGGGACGGTCATCATGCGCCTCACTTTTTCTCCGGGCATTACTTGCCGGTTTCCCGCGGACGGCGACGACCGTCCGGCCTGACCCCCAAGCGGTGCGATCCGACTGCGTCCCTCGTCGCGTCCAGTGCGTTGACCGACGCGTCCATGTGCCGCTGCGCGACCCCGATGAACAGGCAGTCGATGACGGTGAGCTGAGCGATCCGGCTTGCCGTGGCACCCGAACGGAACGTGGTTTCCCGCGCTGCCGTCGTCAAAACGTGGTCGGAGACCTCGGTGATCGGGGAGCGCGGGAAGTTCGTCACGGCGATGGTGTTCGCGCCGTGCTCACGCGCCACACGCAGCGCCTCGACGGTGTCGGTGGTGGCACCGGTGTGCGAGACGCCGATCGCGACGTCACCGGGACTGAGCACCGCGGCCGAGGTGAGCATGATGTGCGTGTCCGACCACGCGAAGCACACGCGGCCGATGCGGTGCAGCTTCTGCTGCAGGTCGGCGGCGACGAACGCGCTGGCGCCCACGCCGTAGACGTCCACCCGGCCGGCGTTGGCGACGACCTCGATCACGCGCTGCAGCGTGGCGACGTCGAGCTGGTCGGCGGTCTCCTCGACGGCCCGCGCGTCGGCGAAGCTGACCTTGCCGATCACGGCGGCCAGGTCGTCCTCCGGGCCGATTTCGCCGCCGAGGTTGCGCGAGCTGCGCGCCTCGGTGCGGGCGGTGTCCGCGGCCAGCGCGATGCGCAGCTGCGGGTACCCGCCGACGCCGACGGCCTTGCAGAACCGCGTCACCGTGGTCTCGCTCGTGTTGGCGGCCAGGGCCACCTCGGTGATGCTGCGCCGCGCCACGTGCGCGGGATCTTCCAGCACCACCTTGGCCACGCGCTGTTCGGCGCGGGCCAGTCCGGGGAGCAGAGACCGGATCCGCACCAGCGGGCTGGAGTCGGCGTCCCGCACGGCCGTCTGGACCGATACGGGCTCGGACGGTGCCGAGTCGGCTACGGATTCGGTATCACTCACCGTCGGAAAGTTACTAACCGTTGGCATTTGCGACAAGGCTACCCACACCCTTCGGTACGATCGCAACCCGTCCGTGTCTGCGGATCTAGATTTGCGATTAATCGTTGACCAGAAAGTCGCCAACAGGGTCGACCTTGTTAACGAGCTCAAGCTAACGACTTGGCAACTTAGTGTCGCGGTGCAAGCGGCAAGGGGACGGTAAACTTCGGCTTGTCGTCGACAACCGGCGATGGATCCGTCACCGAGAGCTCAACTGCCAACCCTCTGCGACGAAAATCGAGGGGTTCCGTTCACCGTCGAGGAGTGATCGGCCGCTCTCGGTGACTTTCACACCGTCCACGGAAACTCCTCGGCCCGTGTAACTCGGGTCGGTGCTGTAACGCCAGCGGAGGCTCACCGACGCGCCTTGTGGCAGCGTGCCCACCACCTTCCACCAGGCACGGTGCCCGTGTCCGGAGAGCGACGTCGTGGTTCCGGAGGGTGCCCCCGGTCCGGAAACAGCCACGGTGACCGGTTGCCAGTTCACGCCGTCGGTGCTGGCCTGCAGCTGAAGTGGATCAGTACTGCCCTCGGTGTCCACGAAGGCAGAGAACGAGACGTGCGCTTGATCACTTTGCGTGGTAAATGCCCGGGTACTGAGCGTGGCGACGCCGGCGTTACCCAGCGTGCTCGTCCAGGCGTCCTTTCCGACGGCCGGCCGCACGGCCATGGCCCTCGCCAGCGACGTCGCCCACACCTGACGGGCGGTGTTGATCGAGCCCCAGGTCCGGGCCGGGTGCACCCGGTTGGTCAGCAAGATCGCGAAGGACCGGGACTCCGGGTCGATGACCAGCGTCGTTCCGGTGAAACCGGTGTGCCCGGCGGTGACCGGTGACGCCAGCGCACCCATGTACCAGGGCTGGTCGAGCTCGAAGCCGAGGCCGTGGGCGTCGTCCGGGAACTGCTGGTTGTAGTTCGTCAGCATCTGGCGGACGGTCTCCTGGCCGAGGATCCGGTGCCCGCGGTAACCGCCGCCGTTGAGGATCGTCTGCGCGAGGGTGGCCATGTCGCTCGCGGTGCTGAACACGCCGGCGTGGCCGGCCACGCCGCCGAGCGACCACGCGTTCTCGTCGTGCACGCTGCCGCGCACCATCCCGCGCGGCGGGTTCGCCTCGAACTCCGTCGCGGCGATCCGGGCCAGCTTCGCCGCGGGCAGGTTGTAGCCGGTGTCGGCCATGCCCAGCGGCGCGGTGATCCGGTCGTGGACGACCTTGTCGAGGGACTGCCCCGTCAGCTTCTCGACGATGAAGCCGAGCGTCAGCAGGTTGATGTCCGAGTAGAGGTACGTCGTCCCCGGCTTGTTCTTCAGCGGGCTGTCGAGCACGGCCTGCCGGCGCGACGGGATGTCCGGGTAGCCCGCCCAGAGCGACGGGATCGGGTCGGCGTCGAACCCGGAGGTGTGCGTGAGCAGCATCTTGACCGTGATGGCGGCCTTGTCGCCGGTGGCGAACTCCGGGAAGAACCGGCTCACCGGGGTGTCGATGGTGAACTGCCCGCGTTCGACCAGCTGGAGCACGGCGATCGAGGTGAACAGCTTCGAGATCGACGCCATGTCGAAGATGGTGTCGGCGCGCATCGGGACCTGCTGGTCCGCGGGCAGCTCGGTGCCCTTGGCGTCGGCGTAGCGCAGCGCGCCACCGACCGCGTACCGGTCGACGACCACGCCGTCGTGCGCCAGGAGGCCGACCGCCCCGGAGAAGTGCGGGTGCCCGGTGACGGCGTCCGGCTGCGTCCAGCCCGCCAGGAAGTCCTCCGCCGCCTTGATCGGGGCCGGGTCGAGGCCGACGTCACCCGGGCGGCCGTCGCGCAGCGTCGTCCACGGCGGGGCGAACCCGTGCTGCGGCCGGTCGAAGCGGCCGGCCGCCGGATCGTGGCTGGTGATGGCGCTGGCTCCCGAGTCCGACACGGTCAACGTGGTCAGCGCGACCAGCACTCCGGTGGCCGCGACGAGAACCTTCCTAGCACGCATGAGTCTCCCCCTCAGCGATAGAGCAGGTAGTGGCGGCGTCTCCGGTCGAACTCGGCCAGCTCGGCCCGCCAGGCGCCGGTGACCTCGTCGACACCCGCGCCGGCGTCGACCATGGTCCGGAGCCGGTCGGACCCGGAGAGCTTGTCGATGTAGTTGTCCAGGCGCCAGGCGAAGACGTCCGGGTGCAGGGACTTCGCCGTGACGAGCATGGCGACCGCGGTCCGGATCGCGTCGAAGGCCCGCGGGTCGGCGACGCTCAGCTGCACGCCGCCGCACGTCTGGTTGACGAACTTGCTGAACGTGGGCACGAAGTAGGTCTCGCGGAACCGGGCCCCGGGCAGCGCGAGGTCCTCGAGCTTCTCTCGCCAGCGCCAGTCGAGGCCGGGCGCGCCGATGATCTCGAACGGCCGGGTCGTCCCGCGGCCTTCGGAGAACACCGTTCCTTCGAACATCCCGGTGCCCGGGTAGACGAGTGCCGTGTCCGGCGTCGGCATGTTCGGGCTCGGCAGCACCCAGTTCAGCCCGGTTCGCGCGAAGAGCGTGTCGCGCTGCCAGCCGCGCAGCCGGACGACGTCGAGATGCTCGAGCTTCACCCCCTCGCCGGGCAGGAACTCCTCGGCGAAGAAGCGCGCGAGCTCGCCGGCGGTCATGCCGTGTTGCTGCGCGATCGGCTTCCGCCCGATCCCGGAGGCGAACTTCGGGTCGAGCACCGGCCCGGCCGCCCGGCCGCCGAGCGGGTTCGGCCGGTCGAGCACGACGAGGGCCGCGTTCACCTTCGCGGCGGCGACCATCGCGGTGTAGAGCGACCAGATGTAGGTGTAGAAGCGCGCGCCGACGTCGGCGATGTCGAACACGACCGTGTCGACGCCCGCCTTGGTGAACAGCGAGGCGAGCTTCGTCGCGTCGACGCCGTACGCGTCGTACACCGGCACGCCGGTGCGAGGGTCGGTGTAGTCGCCCTCGGACCCACCGGCCTGCGCGCTGCCGCGGAAGCCGTGTTCGGGCCCGAAGGCCGCCACCGGTTTCACGCCGGCGGCGACCATCGAGTCGACGATGTGGTCACCGTTCAGCAGGACGCCGGTCGGGTTCGACAGCACGCCCAGCTTGCGGCCCTTGAAGGCGCGCCAGCCCTGCGCGGCCAGCTGCTCCGCGCCGGTGAGGACGCGCCCACGCCCCTGTTCGGCCTGTTCGGGCTCGGCTCCCGCGACGGCCGAACCGCCCGCCAGGACCGGGACGGCGAGCGCGCTCGCGCCGAGGAAGTGGCGCCGGTTGAGCGTCACCAGGTCAGCCCGTGGCCGAACGGGTACTTCACGGTCTGCACGTCGGCTCCCGCCGGGATGTCGACCGGCAGCTTCCCGACCGGCTTCGTCTCGCCGAGGATCACCTTGGCCAGCGCCTCGAGGGTCGGCGTGATGTAGCCGTAGGTGGCCAGCCAGGTCCGCACGGTCGTCGGGTAACCGGCGTCGTACGGAATCTGCGCGGCGACCGCGACGACCGGCTTCCCGGTGGCCTGGAGGGCGTCGAGCAGCTTGGTCTGCCGGGGGTAGGTGGCGATGTTGTTGGTCAGCACGACGACCAGGTCGGCGTTCGCGGCGTTCGCGACGGCCTGCGTGATCTGGGCGTCCGTCGGGACCTGACCGGTTTGGTAGGCCGTCGCGGCGGTGCCGTGCGCCGTCAGCTTCTGCGCGAGCGTCGCCGTCGTGGAGACGCCCCAGCCGGTGACGAGCGCCGTCGCGGGCTGCTGTTTCAGGGGCAGGAGACCGGCGTCGTTGGCGATGGCCGTGATGCCGCGGTCGGCGATGTCCTGGGCGGTCCGGAGGCTCGGCGGGATGCCGACGGTCTTCATCACCCGGCCGGTGTCGACGAACGGCGAGAACAGGATGCCGTGCTGGAACTTCAGCTTCAGCACGCGCAGCACGCTCTGGTCGATCCGCCACATCGGGATGTCACCGGACCTGACGGCGGTGAGCACCGAGTTGATCGCGACGTCGAGGTGCACGGGCATCAGCAGCTGGTCGACGCCCGCCTTCAGCGCGAGCACCGGGATCTCGGCGTCGCTGTGCAGCTTGCGCACGCCTTCCATCTCGAGGGAGTCGGTGATGACGACGCCGTTGTAGTGCAGCTCGTCGCGCAGCCTGCCGGTGATGATCGGCTTCGACAGCGTCGCGGGTTCGAGCGACGGGTCGAGGCTGGGGAACTGGATGTGCGCGCTCATGATCGAGGCGACGCCGGTCGCGATCGCGGCCTTGAACGGCGGCACGTCGGTGGCCCGCCACTGCGCCTCGGTGCTGTCGACCCGCGGCAGCCCGGTGTGGCTGTCGGTCGGCGCGGCGCCGTGCCCGGGGAAGTGCTTGGCGGTCGCCGCGACCGTCTTCGACGGGAGGCCCGAGTTCTGGAAGCCTTTGACCTCGGCCCTGACGAAGTCGCCGGCCAGGCCCGGCTGCCCGGAGAAGGACCGGACGCCGATGACCGGGTTGACGGGGTTGGAGTTGACGTCCGAGTCGGGCGCGAAGTCCTGGTTGATGCCGACGGCCCGCAGCTCACGGGCGAGGATCGTCGCGGCCTGCGTCGCGCGGTTCGTGTCCCGCCCGGCGGAGATGGCCATGGCGTTCGGGAACTCGGTGGCCGGCGCGCCCATCCGCGTGACGGTGCCGCCCTCCTGGTCGGCGGCGATCTGCAGCGGGATGTGCGCTCCGCTCGTGACCGCGGCCCGTTGGAGGCCGTTGGACAGCTTCGCGACCTGCACGGGATTGTCGAAGTTGTCGCGCGTGGCGTTGTCGAAGTAGATGACCCCGCCCAGGTGGTACTTCTCGATCACCTGCGCCGGGGTGTCGACCCCGAAGTCCGCCTGGTTCTTCGGGTGGACCTCGTCGGCCGTCTTGCCGTTCACCCAGGTGACGAACAGCTGCCCGACCTTCTGCTCGAGCGTCAGCCCGCGCAGCGCCAGTGCCGCCGCGGCCTCCGCCTGCGCGTCGGCGCTCACCCGCGGTGCACTCGCCGCGGTCGCGACACCCACACCGGTGAGCGCGAGCAGCCCCGCGACGGGCAGGGCGAGCGCATGGAACCTCCGATTTCGGGTCGTCACGACCAGCCTCCCAGAAAGTTGCGGGCGCCGGTCGGGACGTCAGAAGTCCACTCGGAGGCGCCAATATCGGGAAGCTACTCACCGAATCCGGCGATGTCCATCGACCGACCGCACGAACGGTCCAGTCGTACCCGGATCGGTAGGAAATTCGCCGTTCGCAAGGTGCAAGCAGGTCCGAACGGCCGCCGACCCCGCCCCCAACCACGCGAGTCCCGGCCCCAGTCACGCGAGTTCCGGCCCGGCTCACGTGGGATGCGCCGCCAGTCACGTGTGATGCCCCCGCATAAGACGAGGCGGCGCCCGTGGCCGAGGGCCACGGGCGCCGCCTGCAAGCGCGTACTTCTCGGGCGACCAAGCGTGCAACTCTGGTCGTACCTACATGGACTCGGCGTGTGGCGTCCCACTACGCAGTCCCTAGACGACGAGCCTCCCGCGGCGCGCTGCGCGTGGGTACCCGGAGTCCGCGCACGGAGGTTTGCCGGGGTGGAACAGGCTTCTCTTCTACCTGTTCCCTGGCCGACCGAACGTCCGCACCTACTTTCTACGCCGTGAGGCGGGGCACTTCAAGTGCGCGGACGGGTGCACCGGTACAGAGGCTGGATCGGGTGACATCGGCACCCTGCGCGACGGACAATTCGGGGCTGGGCCAAGCAAAGTGCCTGCCGTACCGCCGTGTGGGTGGCGGGGAGCCTCTAGCGGGACCGACGACGGCGGCTGAGGCTGTACCAGGTCGCGCCGGCGGCCACCGCGCCGACACCGAGCGCCACCATCCCGGCCGACCGCGCCGGGAGCCGGGTGCGCAGCGACATCGGCCGCTCGAAGGCCAGGATCGGCCAGCCGCGGTCGAGGGCCTCGCGCCGCAGGAGCTTGTCCGGGTTGACCGCGTGCGGGTGCCCGACGACCTCGAGCAGCGGGATGTCGGTGCTCGAATCCGTGTACGCGAAGCACTCGGCGAGGTCGTAGCCGTGGGTGGCGGCGAGCTGCTTCGCGGCGACGGCTTTGTTGGCGCCGTAGCAGTAGAAGTCGACTTCACCGGAGTAGCGGCCGTCGACGATCTGCATCCGCGTGGCGACGCTCCGGGTCGCGCCGAGCATCTCCGCCACCGGCGTGACGACCTCTTCGCCGGTCGCTGACAGCACGATCACGTCGTGCCCGCCCGCGCGGTGGCGCGCGATCAGTTCGGCCGCCTCGACGTACACGAGCGGGTCGACGACGTCGTGCAGGGTCTCGCGGACGATCGCCGAAACCTGGGCGACGTCCCAGCCGGCGCACAGCGCGGAAACCTCGGCGCGCAGCCGCTCGGTCTTGTTCTCGTCGGCGCCGGCGAGGGAGAACACGAGCTGCGCGTACGCGCTGCGCAACGCGGCGCGACGGTTGATCAGTCCTTCTTTGAGGAGGGGCTTGCTGAACGCCAGCGCGCTCGACGAAGCGATGATCGTCTTGTCCAGGTCGAAGAACGCGGCCACCGCGTGCTCCGGGCCCGGCTTCCGGATGCGCGACGGCGCGCTGCTCGGTTCGGCCACGTGCCCAGGATAGGGCTTGCCCGGACCGTGTCCGGTGATCCACCGCGCGCGCGTCGCGACGGACGGAAAATCCATTACAGGCAGGCACTTCGGGCGCGCTGTGCCGTTATCGAACTGTGTGCCTCATCCGGCGCGCGAACCGGCGCTGGGCGGAGTTACAGTGAGGGAGCCCGGTGTCCAACCGGGCTGGTTCAGTCCGACCCCCCGGGGCTGAACCCACGGCGGCCCCCGTCCCTCCCCCCTGGCGGGGGCCGCCCTCTTACCTTCGGCTTACCTTCCCGGAATCCGTGACGCCTACCGGATTCCGGTTTTTCGTGACGGCTCTCCAGCCGTAAGCCGTCTTCTTGCCTTCTGCTTACCTTTCTCGATTTCCGGTGCCGTCCGAATCCCGGTTCGCGGAATGTTCGAGTGCGGATATCCGGGCCTGTTCCCGCCGCAGATGCGTCGCGGGCGGGGGCGCGATCATGCCACACCGCACCGACAGAACCGGCCCGCGAGCCGGGCCAGGAGCGGAAGTTGTCCACAACACCCCGGTTGTCCACAGTCGGCCGCCCGACCCATTGTGCCGCCCCGCCCCGCCCGCGACGGTGGAAGCCGGGCCACCCACGGCCCGCACCGACGACGGGGGAGGAACGCATGACGGGGGAACGACCGCTGGTGATCGCCGCGGACGAGACAGTGCTCGACGAGATACTGCGCGTGGCCGCGGTCGCGGGCTGCGAACTCGACCGGGCACCGGATCTGACCGCGGCGACCGGGCACTGGGCTCGTGCGCCGCTGGTGGTTCTCGACGAAGAAGCCGCACGGCTGCCACCCACAATGCCCCGTCGCGGCGGGGTCCTCCTGGTCTGCAAGGGCAGCCCGGGGCCGGCGACGTGGGAGCACGCGTTCCGCGTCGGCGTCGAGCGCGTGATCTCGTTGCCCGACGAGGAGACGGCACTCGCCGGCGCGTTCGCCGACGTCGTCGAGACACCTGCGGAGCAACCCGGGTTGGTGCTCGGCGTGGTCGGCGGCCGGGGCGGCGCGGGCGCATCCGTGTTCGCCGCGGCACTGGCACTGGCGGCCGACCATGATCCGGGTGGCGCGCTCCTGGTGGACTGCGACCCGCTGGGCGGCGGCCTGGATGTGTTGCTCAGCTTGGAAAAGACCCCCGGACCACGCTGGCCGGACGTGCGGCTGAGCGGCCGCGCATCGGTGTCGTCGCTGGCTGCGACCCTGCCGCGGCGAAGGCATCGCGGCGGCAGCCTCCCGGTGCTCGCGTGCGGCCCCGAAGGGCCGGGCCCGGCGGTCGAGTCGCTGTCGGCGATCCTTTCCGCTGGTCGCCGTTCGGGCCGCACGGTCGTGTGCGACCTCCCGCGCACCCTCGGTGAGGCGGCCGAGGAGGCGGTGGCCAGAGCCGACCTCGTGATCCTGGTGGTGCCGCTGGAGTTCCGCGCGTGCCTGGCGGCGAAACAGGTGCTGCACCGGCTGTCGACACTGACGGCCCGCCTCGGTGTGGTCGCGTGTGGACGGTCGAGGAGCGGTGTCCCGGGCGTCCGGACGGCCGGGCTGCTGGGGCCGCCGTTACTGGCCTCGATGCCCCCGGAGCGTGGCCTTTCGGCAGCTGTCGAGCGCGGCGAGTTCCCGGCCAAACCGACGGGCCCGCTGGCGTCGGCGGCCACCCGGGTTCTGACGGTGGCCCGCCGCGAAGCCCAGGCGGCCGCCCGATGACCGCACCCGCCGGCCTCCGCCCCGCGGGTGGCCCGATCCAGGTGGGCGAGCTCCTGCTGCCCACGCTCGTGGTCCTGGTGAGCCGCGGCCCGGCAAGTGCGGAGAGCTTCTCGACGTTGCTGCCGTCACCGAGACCACACCTGAAGACGCGCCCGTCACCCGGCACCCGCGTCACCGCATCTCATTGCCGCACTTCCCTTGCCAGGCAGGTGAAATCGTGACTGCCGACTTCGTGGACCGCGTCCGCAACCGCCTCGCCGGCGACCGCCGCCAGGCCGACCCGGTCGCCGTCGCCACCGCCGTACGCGCCGAAGCAGGCGGCGTCCTCGGCCACGACGCGGCGCTCGACGCGGCCCGCCAAGCGCGCGACGAGTTCGTCGGCGCCGGCCCGCTGGCGCCGCTCCTCGACGACCCGTCGACCACCGACGTGCTCGTCACCGGCCCGGACGAAGTCTGGACGGACGGCCCGGAAGGCCTCGTTCGCACCGGCATCCACTTCACCGGCGAAGAATCCGTTCGTCGACTGGCGCAGCGCCTCGCCCTCGCGGCAGGCCGCCGCCTCGACGACGCACAGCCCTATGTGGACGGCTGGCTGCCCGGCGCCGGCCCCCACGGCCGGATCCGGGTGCACGCCGTCCTCCCGCCGATCGCGGCCGGCGGCACCTGCCTGTCCCTGCGCGTCCTGCGCCCGGCGACCCACGACCTCACCACGCTCGGCGAACTCGGCGCCTTCGACGAGGCCGGCGCGAAACTCCTCCGCACCGTCGTTTCGCGGCGGATGGCGTTCCTCGTCACCGGGGGCACGGGCGCCGGCAAGACCACGCTCCTGGCCGCGCTGCTCGGCGCGGTCGACCCCGGCGAACGGATCGTCTGCGTCGAGGACGCCGGCGAGCTGCAGCCCGCGCACCCGCAGTTCGTGGGTCTCGTCGCCCGCCCGGCCAACGTGGAGGGTGTGGGCGCCGTCGGCCTGCCCGAGCTCGTGCGCCAGGCGCTGCGCATGCGGCCCGACCGGCTGGTGGTCGGCGAGGTCCGCGGGGCCGAGGTCGGCGCACTGCTCACCGCGCTGAACACCGGCCACGACGGCGGCGCCTGCACCGTCCACGCCAACTCCCCGGCCGAGGTGCCCGCCCGCATCGAGGCACTGGCCGCGCTCGGCGGCCTCGGCCGCGAAGCCGTGCACAGCCAGCTCGTCGCCGCGATCCGCGTGGTGCTGCACATGCGACGCGAGCCAGGCGGCAGGCGACGCCTGTCCGAAGTCGGCGTGCTCCGCGCCGAACACGGCCGGGCCCGGGTCGTGCCGGTGTGGCGTGCGGGCAGGTGGACGGTCGACCGGCACCTGTTCACGATGTCGGGGGCGATCGCGTGCTGAGTCTCCAGCTGGTGCGCATCTCCTTGCTGGTGAACGTTTTCCCGCGGCGGCGAAGGAGGCGGCGATGATCACCCCGTGGTTCCCGCTGTGCGTGGGCGCGGCCCTGACGTGCTGGCCCGCGGCGCCGAACCGGCTCCAGGCGGCGATCGAGCCGCCGGTGACCGTCCGGATCCCCGAAGTCTGGCGCGTCGTCCGCTGGCTGCTCCCGGCCGCGCTCGCCGGCTTGCTCGCGGGAGCCGGCGGCGCGATCGCCACCGGCGTACTGACACTGGCGTGGAGCCAGGAGCAGCGAGCGCACCGCCGGGCCACCGCGGACCTGGCGATGGCCGCGCACACCGCCACAGCGTTGCGGACGATGGTGGCCGAACTCCGGTCCGGAGCTCACCTGGTCACGGCAGCGGAAGCCGCCGCGGACGTGGTCCCGGCCGTGGCGGGCGACCTCCGCGCCTTGGCGACGGCGGCCCGGCTTGACACCGAGTTGCGCGCACCGGCTCTTCCGTACCTGGCCGACGCCTGGACGCTGGGCAAGCGCCACGGCCTCCCGATGGCCGACGTCCTCGACGCGGCCCGCCGCGACGCCGAAGCCGGCTTGGCGTTCGCCCGCCGGATGCGAGCCAAGCTGGCCGGGCCGCGGGCGAGCGCGGCGGTGCTCACCGGACTCCCGGTGCTGTGCGTGCTGCTCGGCCAGGTCATGGGCGCGGCCCCGCTACCCGTGCTGACCGGCAGCACGCCGGGCCAGGTGCTGCTGGTCGCCGGGTGCGTCCTGCTCTGGGCGGGGACGGCGTGGTGCCGAGCCCTGGCCGGACGGGTGCGGATCCGGTGAACACGGCCGCACTCCTGTTCTTCGCTGGCGCGTTGCTGAGCTGGCCGGACGACGTCGTCGTGCGGCGCTTCGACCGGCTGGCCGACGGACCGGAACCGGTCGGAAAGGGGCACCGCGCGGTACCGCAATTCGCGGCGGCAGCGTCCGGCGTCTCGGCAGCGTTGCTGGTCGGCGGAGCCGCCGGGGTGGGCGTGGGCGCGATCGTGGCCGCAACCGGGTGGTGGGCGATCCGCCGCACCCGGCGTCCGCGACCACCGGTCATGGACATCGCCGCCAAGCTGCGGCTCGCGGGAACGCTCGACCTCCTGGCCGCTTGCCTGCGCGCCGGGCTGCCGGTTCCTTCGGCCCTGGACGCCGTGGCCGGCACCTCGCCGGCCGCGGCGAGGACGGCCTTGAGCTCGACAGCCGGTCTGCTCGCCCTCGGCTCCCGGCCGGACGAGGCCTGGGCGCCGGTGCGGGCCGTCCCGGGCCTCGGCGAGCTGGCGGGCGCGGCGATCCGGACGTCGCGCTCCGGCGCGGCGTTCGCCACGGCCGCCGGCGACCTCGCCGGACGTCTGCGCGACGAGCTGGCCACCGAAGCCGAGGAACGCGCCGAACGGGCCGGGGTGGTGCTCGCTCTGCCGGTCGGGCTGTGTTTTTTGCCTGCGTTCTTCTGCCTGGGCGTGCTGCCGGTCGTCCTCGGTCTCGCCGGACGGCTCGGCCCGCTCTTCTGACCACGGACATGTACTGAAGGGAAACCCCATGCGCGCGTTCCACCGCCGGCCCCGCCCGGACGACGGTTCCACGACGGTCGAGTACGCCATCGTCACTGTCGCTGTCGCGGCCTTCGCCGCCGTCCTGTACAGCTTGCTCACCGGAGACTCGGTCGTCTCGTGGCTGACGAACCTGGTCATGAAGGCTTTGTCGGTGCCGTCATGAGACGCGGGGACGAAGGCTCGGTGACCGTCGAGGCAGCGCTCGGCTTGGCCGGCTTGACCGTGGTGACGGTCTTGCTGGTCGCGGGCCTCACGGTGCTGACGAGCCAGCTGCGCTGCACGGACGCGGCGCGCGAGGCTGCGCGGTTGCTGGCCAGTGGCCAGCCCGACGAGGCAGCGGCCGCGGTCCACGAGATCGCTCCACCGGAAGCAAGTCTCGCGGTCGAGCACATCGGCGACGAGATCACGGTCCGGGTAACGGCCCACCCGGCGGCCGGGCTCCTCCCGGCAATCCACCTGAACGCAACGGCATACGCGGTGGCCGAGCCAGGCACGGAGGCGTCCAATGCCCGAGGCTGACCGGCGGCAAGGCCCCGGGTGCAGGCCGGACAGCGGAGCGGCCACGATCTGGACGGCAATGGCGGTAGTAGCCCTGACGGGCGTGGCGCTCCTGGCCTTCTGGCTGGGATCGGCGGTCATCGCGCGCCACCGAGCCGAGTCAGCGGCCGACCTGGGCGCGCTGGCCGCGGCGTCCCACGCGAGTGAAGGCCCCGCCCCGGCGTGCGAACGCGCCAGACGGATCGCGGACCGGATGGGAGTGACGCTCCTGTCGTGCCGATGGCAGCACCTCGACGCCCTGATCGAAGTCGAGGCGCACGGCCCCGCCCTCGCCGGCCTCGCGCGCCCATCTGCCCACGCCCGCGCCGGACCCACGGACGAACCACCATGACCAGCCACGGCTGCGCAGGTGGGCGCCCCTCGGCGGCACGCGCAGGGGCGCGCCCGCTCCGGACCATGGCCGGCCACGGCTGCACCAGCGGCCTGACTCGCCACGGGCATTCCTGCCAGCGCGCCCACGCTGACCTGCAGGCGCCGAGCATGGCCGGCCACGGTCGGCGGCGCACAGCTGGTCCGCCCGCTCCGGACCGTGGCCGACTACGGCCGCACCGGCGGCTGACTCACCACGGTGCATTCGTGCCTGCACTAACCCGCCTGGCCCGGACCAATGGCCGGTCACGGCCGCACCGGCGGCCTGACTCGAGCCGCCACCGTGGCCGGCCACGGCCGCGCAGTTCGAGGCCGACCAGGCCCGTTCATCCCGCCGGACCGTGGTCAGCCACGACACGCAAGTGAGCGGCGGCCTACCAGCCCCGGCCGGCCCACCAGCGCGGCGACCGTCCCTTACCGGCGTCCGGCTGGACTGCGATAGCACGCAGCCCAGCTGCCCGCCGCCCGCGACAGCACGCCACCGCCACCCACGTCCATCGCGACCGCCCACCGGGCCACGCCCAGCTGAACCGCCCGTCGGACGCCGACCGGTCGGTATGCCGCGATGACCGGCTGTTCCGCCAGGCCGGACGATGAGCGGCCGATTGTCACGGGCAGCGGTCGCTGGTGCACGGCGAGCGGTCAAATTGGCTGTTCACCTGGGCCGAACCGAGGCACCGGGGCCGCCGGCTGCGCGCCCGGCACCCGCCACATCCTGGGGTTTCTCGCGACGAACGGTCCCTGTGCGGGCACCGTTCACCGTCGATCCGCGCCGGGGGGTTCGGTCGGGCCGTACGGGTCACTGGGCGTTCATCGCCTCGTAACCACCGGTTGTCGCGTGGGGGTTCCGGGCAATGTGCAACTTGCCGTTAAGTGAGATGTGCGACACCGCGACAGGGTTTAGCGGGCCGCGGCGAACCGGAACTTGAAGGCAGGAAACACAATGTTGGACGCGAATTGGCCGGACAGCTGGCGCGGTGCCTTCCGCATCGAACTGCGGGCGGAGGCGATCGGTCTCGCCTGGCGCGGCTGGCCGGTGCTCCCGGGCGTCAACCCCGCTCCGCTCGCCGAGGGCGACGACCTCACGTGGCGCCGTCCCGTTCCGGCCAGTGACACCTGGCGTGAGCAGCTCGGCACCCACGCCCACGAGGTCGCCACCTGGTTCTCCGACCGCACCCACAGCCTGCTCGTCGCCACCGGCACCGTGCTCGACGCCATCGAGGTCGACGACGACCTGGGCAAGCGCGCCTGCCGCCTGCTGCGTGCCCTCGGCCACCCCGCGCCCATCATCGCGCTGCCGAACGGCCGCTGGCTCTTCCTCACCACCGTCGCCGACCACGTTCCGGCCGAGCTGGCCGCGCGCGCCGCCATCCAGTGGCACGGCAAGGACAGCTACATCCCGCTGCCGCCTTCGCCGTTCCAGCACGGTGTCGTGCACTGGCGCGTCAAGCCCGAGGTCTGCGGCTGGCAGCTGCCGGACGCCGCCGAGGTGCACGACGTTCTCGTCCGCGCCTTGGCCGGCGAGCGCTCCCCGCAGCTGGTCCAGTCCACCGCGGCCTGAACCACCCGAACCACCGCCGTCGGCCGGTCCCAGCCCGGCCGAGGCGGAGCAGGACACAACTCCATGAGCCACCAGGTGGCCGTTCTAGGCGCCGTGTTGACGCAACGCCCCGAGCACGGTTCCGAGAACAGCCACCGCCCCCGCCTTGTCCAGCGGATCGTTGCCGTTCCCGCACTTCGGCGACTGGACGCAGGACGGGCATCCCGTCGGGCACTCGCAGGAGACGATCGCCTCCCGCGTTGCGGCCAGCCACGGGACAATCGCGGCATAACCGCGTTCGGCAAATCCCGCACCCCCGGGATGGCCGTCATGCACGAACACCGTCGCCTCCCCGGTGTCTTCGTGCCACGCGGTACTCACCCCGCCGATGTCCCAGCGGTCGCACGTAGCGAACAGCGGTAGCAGGCCGATCGCCGCGTGCTCGGCGGCATGCAGGGCACCGGGGACGCGTGCCGGAACCAATCCGGCACCCCCCGGTGTCCTGCCACCCTCGTAGGCGGGCCCCCGACCGCTCACCAGGGTTTCCTCCCCGGTCCCCACCGGCCCCGCAGATTCGGTCCCCACCCGATGGCCCCCGGTCCCCGCCTTGCCATCGGATGAAGCGCCGCGCGCGAGCAGCTCCGCGGAGACCGTGTACCAGACCGCGCGGGTGCGCAGGCTCTGCTCCGGCAGGTCGAGCGGCGTGTGGTCCAGGACCTCCCCGGACGGCCGCCGTCGCAGGTAGCCGACCACCTGCGACGTCACGGCGACCTCGCCGAGACAGACGCTCACCCCGCCGTAGTCCTGCTTCTCCTGGGTGCTCAGCACCGAGATGTCCACGATTTCGCGCGGTGTCGTCGTCCAGTCGGGGTTCTCCGCGTGCACCAGCGCGAGCCCGGTTTCCAGGTCCAGCTCGTCGACGACGTACGACGACCCCTGGTGCAGGTACACCGCGCCGGGGTGCACGGCGAAGCACGCCGAGCCCGGGTCGACCGTGCCGAGCATCCGGCTGGAGTCCGCCTCGACCACCGCGATCTGCTCGCCGCCGGTCCCGCGGATGCCGACCTCGGCGTGCGGCCGGTCCCGCGAAGTCCAGTACCAGCCGCTCGACCGGCGCCGCAGCAGCTTCTGTTCCACCAGCTCGGCGAGGACGTCCTGGGCCGCCGAACCGCCGAACACCTCCAGCTCGGAGAGCGTCAACGGCAGCTCGGCCACGGCGCACGCGAGCTGCGGCGCCAGCACGTACGGGTTCGCCGGATCCAGCACCGCCGATTCGACCGGCCGATCGAGCAGTGCCGACGGGTGGTGCACCAGGTAGGTGTCGAGCGGATCGTCCCGCGCGACGAACACCACCAGCGCCGAGTCGCCGGAGCGGCCCGCCCGCCCGGCCTGTTGCCAGAACGAAGCGAGCGTGCCCGGGTAGCCGGCCAGCACCACCGCGTCCAGCCCCGCGATGTCGACACCCAGTTCCAGGGCGTTGGTCGTCGCCACCCCCAAAAGCCGCCCTGACAACAAGGCCGCTTCGAGCGCGCGACGCTCCTCGGGAAGGTAGCCGGAACGGTACGCGGCAACGGTTTCCGTCAGGGCAGGATCCACTTCGGACAAGATGCGACGCGCACCCAGCGCGGCCAGCTCCGCGCCCCGCCGCGACCGGATGAAGGCCAGTGACCGCGCACCCTCGACGACGAGATCGGCGAGGATCCGCGACGTCTCCGCGCCGGCCGAGCGCCGGACCGGCGCGCCGTTCTCCCCGGTCAGCTCCTCCAGCAGCGGCGGTTCCCACAACGCGACCGTCCGGGCTCCGCGCGGCGACGCGTCCTCCGTCACCGCGACACACGAAACCCCCGTCAACCGCGAAGCGAAGTCGGCCGGTGAAGCCGTTGTCGCCGAAGCGAGCACGAACACCGGTGAAGCGCCGTAGTGCTCGGCCACCCGCCGAAGCCGGCGGAGCAGCAGAGCGACGTGCGAGCCGAAGACGCCGCGATAGCTGTGGCACTCGTCGACCACCACGCAGCCGAGCCGCCGGAAGAACGTCGCCCACCGCCCGTGCGCCGAGAGGATCCCGCGGTGCAGCATGTCCGGGTTGGTGAACACCCAGTTCGCGTGCGCGCGCACCCAGTCGCGCTCCGCCATCGGTGTGTCCCCGTCGAACGACGCCGCCCGCACGCCGGGCACGTCCAAAGAGGACACGGCGCGCAGCTGGTCCGCGCCCAGCGCCTTCGTCGGAGACAGGTACAGCGCGTTCGCCTTCTCGCCCGCGGCGAGCCGGGACAGCACCGGCAGCTGGTAGGCGAGCGACTTGCCCGAGGCCGTCCCGGTCGAGATCACGACGTGACGGCCCTCGTACGCGTGCGAAGCCGCCTCGGCCTGGTGCGCCCAGGGCGCCGAGACGCCGCAGTCACGCAGCGCAGCGACCACCGCCGGATCCACCCACGACGGCCACTCTGCGTAGCGCGCGGCGCGACCCGGCAGGTCCGCGACGTGCGTGACCGGGTGCTCGCGCGCCGGGATGCCGGCGGTCACCCGCCTCAGCAGCCGCTGCCCACGTGAATCGTCCACCCGCCGAGCTTGGCACAGGGGTCCGACAGTTCCGGCATCCCCAACTGCGCCAACGGATCGACGCGAGAGTGATCGATCAAGTGAGGAGCCTCACAAGGTAACGGAATGTACCGTCACCGGGACGGCGTGAAGACGCTGGTTGCGATACCAATACACTCCCGCAATCCACACCCTCTGTGGTGAGCGTCATGTGAGACGTGCGTTGCTGCCCGGCTAGCGTGTCGCTCCGTACAGGGTCCATGCCAGCGCCGGCCGTGTCGAACCCTCGGCCTGCCGTCGACGCTGGCGCACGGCGACGTCTCCTGGAGGACGAATGTCACGGCAGTTCCTCGCGGAGGGCGCAGGCACTATTGCGCTCTCCGGAGGTGGCTACACGATTGTCGGTGTAGTCGCCGTGGTCGCGCTTGCCGCACTCGTCATCGGCTACGTCCTGCTCAAGGAGGTGCTGGCCGCAGGCCAGGGCACCGCCAAGATGCAGGACATCGCCAAGGCGGTGCAGGAAGGCGCGGCCGCGTACCTCAAGCGGCAACGGAACACCCTCGCCATTTTCGGCGTGATCGTGTTCCTCCTGCTCTTCGCACTTCCCGCCGACGACTGGAACGAGAAGATCGGTCGTTCGATCTTCTTCCTGGTCGGCGCGGTGTTCTCGTTCGCGATCGGGTACCTCGGCATGTGGCTGGCGACGCAGGCGAACCTGCGCGTGGCCGCCGCGTCGCGCGAGGAAGGCGGTCGTGAGATCGCGATGCGCGTGGCGTTCCGCACCGGTGGTGTCGTCGGCATGATCACCGTCGGCCTCGGCCTGTTCGGTGCCGCGGTCGTCGTGCTCGTCTACACCGGCCAGGCGCCCAAGGTGCTCGAGGGCTTCGGCTTCGGCGCGGCCCTGATCGCGATGTTCATGCGTGTCGGCGGCGGTATCTTCACCAAGGCCGCCGACGTCGGCGCGGACCTGGTCGGCAAGGTCGAGCAGGGCATCCCGGAGGACGACCCGCGCAACGCCGCGACCATCGCGGACAACGTGGGCGACAACGTCGGCGACTGCGCCGGCATGGCCGCGGACCTCTTCGAGTCCTACGCCGTCATGCTGGTCGCCGCGCTGATCCTGGGCAGCACCGCCTTCGGCGTGCACGGCCTGATCTTCCCGCTCATCGTGCCGGCCATCGGTGTCATCACCGCGGTCATCGGCGTCTACATCACCAAGGCGCGCGCCGGTGAGGGCGGGCTGGTCACGATCAACCGCTCCTTCTACATCTCCGCGGTCATCTCCGCCGTGCTGTCGGCGATCGCGGCGTTCGTGTACCTGCCGAGCAGCTTCTCCGACTTCGGCGCGGGCTTCGAGAACTCGGGCAACCCGGCGGTCATCGCGACCATCGCGGTGATCATCGGCATCGTGCTCGCGGCGGTCATCCTGAAGCTGACCGGCTACTACACCGGCACCGAGTACAAGCCGGTCAAGGACGTCGCGCAGACGTCGGAGACCGGCGGCGCGACCGTCATCCTCTCCGGCATCTCGGTCGGTTTCGAGTCCGCTGTGTACACCGCGCTGGTGATCGCCGCGGCCGTGTTCGGCGCGTACCTGCTGGGCGGCGGCGTGGCGCTGTTCGCCGTGGCGCTGGCCGGCACCGGTCTGCTGACCACCGTCGGCGTCATCGTCGCGATGGACACCTTCGGCCCGGTTTCGGACAACGCGCAGGGCATCGCCGAGATGTCGGGCGACGTCGACGAGAAGGCCGCGCAGATCCTCACGGAGCTCGACGCGGTCGGCAACACGACCAAGGCCATCACCAAGGGCATCGCGATCGCGACCGCCGTCCTCGCGGCGACCGCGCTCTTCGGCTCCTACTCGGACGCGATCACCAAGACGCTGTCGGGCATGGGCAACGGTGTGGCCACCGGCATGGACACGGCCAAGTCGTTCGTCAACTCGATCGTCAGCCCGAACACGCTGGTCGGCGTGATCATCGGTGCGGCCGTGGTGTTCATGTTCTCCGGTCTCGCGGTCAACGCGGTGTCCCGGGCCGCCGGCGCGGTCGTCTACGAGGTGCGCCGCCAGTTCCGCGACATCCCGGGCATCATGGAGGGCACCACCCGCCCCGAGTACGGCAAGGTCGTCGACATCGTCACGCGCGACTCGCTGCGTGAGCTGACGACGCCGGGTCTGCTGGCGGTCTTCGCCCCGATCGCGGTCGGTTTCGGCCTGGGGACCGGCGCGCTCGCCGGCTACCTGGCCGGCGCGATCGCCTGCGGCACCCTGATGGCGATCTTCCTCGCCAACTCCGGTGGCGCGTGGGACAACGCGAAGAAGCTGGTCGAGGACGGCAACCACGGTGGCAAGGGTTCGTCCGCGCACGAGGCCACCATCATCGGTGACACCGTGGGTGACCCGTTCAAGGACACCGCCGGCCCGGCGATCAACCCGCTGATCAAGGTGATGAACCTGGTCTCCGTGCTGATCGCGCCCGCCGTCGTGCAGTTCTCGATCGGCCCGGACGAGAACACCGCGGTCCGCATCATCATCTCGCTGGTCGCGGTCGCCATCATCGTGGCGGCGATCGTGGTGTCGAAGCGCCGGGGGACGGTTCTTTCCGACACCCCGACGGAGATCAAGGCCTGATTTCCGGTTCCTGGCGGCCTCGGGCCCGGTGCGCGGCGACGCGTGCCGGGCCCGGGGTTTGCCCGGGTCCGGTCAGGTCATCCCAGAAAGGCCTGGCGACTTGCGAAGCAGCACCGAGTCGGTACCGTCGGGGCTGCCGGGACGGCGTCGGGCAGGAGGTGTGCGGGTGCGGCAGCGGTCCACCGTTTTCGCCGCTCTGACCACGATGATCGCCCTCGGTATCGCCGGGTGCGGCCAGCCGTCCGCGGTGCAGCCGCCGCCGCGGGACCAGGGTCTGTCGGTGACGACCGTGGTGCCCTCGGCCGATCCTGCGACGACGTGGGCGAACAGCTATTGCGAAGCGGTGACGCACCTGGTCCGCGCGCTCGCGGCGCTGCCCGCCGTCGATCCGAGCACGCCCCAGCAGGCGTCCCGGACGTCCAGTGATCTGCTTGCGTCGGTGGTCGGCGGGCTCGACCAGAGCCTGGCCGGGCTGAACGCGCTCGGTGCGCCACCGGTGCCGTCGGCGGACGGCGGCCGCAAGGACGTCATCGCGCAGTTCGCCGAAATCCGCACACAGGCCGAGAACGCTCGCCGGCGCATCCAGGCGGTCCGCGGCGACGCAGCGGCGACGAAGGCGGCCCTGGGCGAGGCCAGGGCGACGCTCGACCGCATCGACGCACTCGACTACCTCAAGGGCCTCCGGAACGTCCCGGCCCTGGCTGCGGCGGAACAGCGCGCGCCAGGCTGCCACGAGCTGGATCAGCCTGCCGGCTGAACCTCGGCGTGAGGCTCGCCACCAATCGAACTTGTGTTCTAGGATGGCGCGGTGGATCGGACGATCTCGCTCTTCTCCGCCGAGGCGAGCGGGCCGGGCCTGGGCGACCTGGCCGGCCTGCTGTGCTGCCACGGCCAGATCACCGGCTTCGGGCGCACGGCCGCCCGGCTGTCCGTGGTCGTCGATGAGCCGTGGCGGGCCCACGTCCTGCTGCGCGAGTTGCGCTGCCGCGGTGCGGACGCCCAGGTGTCGAAGGCCGACTGCGGCCGCCCGCAGGTGCGCACGTCGTTCCGGGTCGACCTGCTCCCGCTGGCGGTGCGGTGGCTGCGTGAGGGCTGCGCGGGCCCCGTCGAGGCCGACTCGGGCAAGACGGTGCCGGCCGGGTTCCGGCTGAGCGGCGCGATGCTGCGGATGTGGGCGCTGGCCGGCGGCCGTCCGGGCACCCAGGGCTACCTTCTGGGCGTCGATCCGCTCGCCCCCGGCATGCACGAGCGGCTGGTCGAGGCGCTGACGCCGTTGGGTGTCGCAGCGAAGCTGACCGGTCCGAAGGCCGAGGTCCCGGCCGTCAAGGTCACCGGGAAACGCCGGTTGGAGGCGCTGCTGGAGCTGATCGGGGAGCCGCCACCCGGCGCCGAGGCAGCGTGGCCGGGCGCCGCGCCGGAACCGGTCCCGCACCCGGAGGCCGTGACGAGCACGGCCTGACCGGGTGCGAGAGCCGATCAGGGCCGGGGCAGCGTGCAGCCGGCCTGCGTGAGCGCGATTTCGTTGGCGGGGGTGAGGCAGGCCGGGATGCCGTACGTCTCCTGGCCGTAGTTCGTCTTGTAGTGCACCGTGACGGTGCCGGCCTGGTCGACCTCGCACGGGTTGTTTTCCGTGCAGCGTTCGCCGTCCTCGTTGCCGGTGTTGTTCACGCCGACGACCTTGCCGCCGGAGATGACCGGCGAGCCCGAGGTGCCGCCGATCGTCTGGCAGGCGGAGGTGTAGCGGATCGAGTCCTTCCAGGTCCAGCTGCCCTCCTTCAGCCGGTAGACGAAGCCGTCGACGTTGCAGGAGTAGACGCGCTTCCAGTAACCCGAGACGACGTCGATCGCGGCACCGGCCGACGGGTGGACGTTGGACAGCTCCAGCGGCGAGATCCCGTAGTTCGCCTTGATCTGCGCGTAGGTGGTGGTGAGCTGGTAGAGCGACACGTCGGTGTCGGTCATCGTGCCGTAGACGATCTTCTTGGCCCGGAGCGTGGCCTTGTTGCTGCCACTGGCGGTGAGCAGCGTGAACGTCCGGCTGGAAGCGCGGTTGGTGATCACCTGACCCGGCGCCGGGAAGCCGGTTTCGAGGCAGTGCCCGTTGGACATGACGAGCGCGGGCGCGGTGTCGGGCGTCGCGGCCGGCTTGACCACCGACCCCGAGCAGTTGGACAGGGCCACGGTACCGGCGAAGTTCGCCGCGGCGGCGTTCGCCGGAGTGACTCCCAGTAATACTGTGGCGGTCACGGCGGTGAACAGGGCGCCGAGCAGGCGTCGGGTCATGGCGGGTCCTTTCGGCTGGACGGGGAAACCAGTGAAGCGGTGACATCCCCGCGCCCACCACCGTCGAACGGAGGGTATCCGGACGGTCACCCGCTAGGCTGCGCAGGACGTGGCCGAAATCACGTGGCGGGTACGTTGGGGAAACATCGCCGAGGTCAGCGGCGATGCGCTGGGCACAGGACCGGCGGCGTGTTGGGCCACCTCCGCGCCGTCCGGCCCGCAACAGCGTGCACACTGACAGGTCGAGACGCGGGCCCGAGCCCCACGGGGCAGGACCCGGTGCAGTCCCGCGGTGGCGGGACGAGATGAGCGGAGAGCAGGACAGCGTGGCAGGAGCACGGACCAAGAAGGACGGAGCCGGGGCGGACAACGGCGCCGGGCACCGGCGGCTGGTGATCGTCGAGTCGCCGACCAAGGCCCGCAAGATCGCGCCCTACTTGGGCGGCGGTTATGTCGTCGAGTCCTCCGTCGGGCACATCCGCGACCTGCCGCGTGGTGCCGCCGACGTGCCCGCCCAGTACAAGGGCGAGGCGTGGGCGCGCCTGGGCGTCGACGTCGACAACGGCTTCAAGGCCCTCTACGTGGTGACCCCGGACAAGAAGTCCAAGGTCACCGAGCTCAAGAACCTGCTGAAGGACGTCGACGAGCTCTACCTCGCCACGGACCCCGACCGCGAGGGCGAAGCCATCGCGTGGCACCTGCTCGAAACGCTGAAGCCGAAGGTCCCGGTCCGCCGGATGGTCTTCCACGAGGTCACCGAGCAGGCCATCCGCGCGGCCGCCGACTCGACCCGTGAGCTGGACGTCGACCTGGTCGACGCCCAGGAGACCCGCCGCATCCTCGACCGCCTCTACGGCTACGAGGTCTCGCCGGTGCTGTGGAAGAAGGTCATGCCGAAGCTTTCGGCGGGCCGCGTGCAGTCGGTGGCGACCCGGATCGTGGTCGAGCGCGAACGTGAGCGGATGCGCTTCACCTCGGCGTCGTACTGGGACATCTCGGCGACGATGGACGCAGGAGAAGAGGCCTCGCCGCGGAACTTCCCCGCGCGGCTCGTCGCCGTCGACGGCGCGCGCCTGGCCACCGGCCGCGACTTCGGCTCGGACGGTCAGCTCAAGGCGTCGAACAACGAGATCCGCGTGCTGGCCGAGGCTGACGCGCGGCGCCTGGCCGAAGCGCTGAAGCAGCGTGACTTCAAGGTCTCCAGCGTCGAAGAGAAGCCGTACACGCGGAAGCCGTACGCGCCCTTCATGACCTCGACGCTGCAGCAGGAGGCGGGCCGCAAGATGCGGTTCACCTCGGAGCGCACGATGCGGATCGCGCAGAAGCTGTACGAAAACGGCTACATCACTTATATGCGTACCGACTCCACGACGTTGTCGGAGTCGGCGATCTCGGCCGCGCGCAGCCAGGCCACGCAGCTGTACGGCAAGGAGTACGTCTCGCCGTCGCCGCGCCAGTACACGCGCAAGGTGAAGAACGCGCAGGAAGCGCACGAGGCGATCCGGCCGTCGGGCGAGGTCTTCCGCACGCCGGGCCAGGTCGCGAGTGAGCTGGACACCGACGAGTACCGCCTCTACGAAATGATCTGGCAGCGCACGATCGCGTCGCAGATGGCGGACGCCAAGGGCACCACGATGTCCGTGCGCATCGTCGGCAACGCGACCTCGGGCGAGGAGTGCACTTTCGCCGCTTCGGGCCGCACGATCACCTTCGCGGGCTTCCTGAAGGCGTACGTCGAGGCGGTCGACACCGAGACCGGTGGCGAGGCCGACGACAAGCAGAGCCGCCTGCCGGTGCTGGAGAAGGACCAGGACCTCACCGCGACCGAGCTGAGCCCGGACGGCCACACCACGTCCCCGCCGGCGCGGTACTCGGAGCCGAGCCTGGTCAGCAAGCTGGAAGAGCTCGGCATCGGCCGTCCGTCGACGTACGCGTCGATCATCAAGACGATCCAGGACCGCGGCTACGTGTGGAAGAAGGGCTCCGCGCTCGTTCCCTCGTGGGTCGCGTTCGCCGTGATCGGCCTGATGGAACGGCACTTCGAGCGGCTGGTCGACTACGACTTCACCGCCGGCATGGAGGACGAGCTCGACCGCATCGCCAACGGCGACGAGCAGCGCGGCCAGTGGCTGTCGAAGTTCTACTTCGGCGGCGACATGGGCGTCGACGGCTCGATCGGCCGCCTGGGCGGGCTGAAGAAGCTGGTCGAGGGCAGTGTCGAGGACATCGACGCCCGCGAGATCAACTCGATTCCGCTGTTCAGTGACGCCGACGGGCACACCGTCGTCGTCCGCGTCGGCCGCTACGGGCCGTACCTGGAGCGTGAGGTCGACGGGAACTCGCAGCGCGCGAACCTGCCGGAGGACCTGCCGCCGGACGAGCTCACGCAGGAGATCGCGGAGAAGCTGTTCGCGACCCCGCAGGAGGGCCGCACGCTGGGCACCGACCCGGTGAGCGGGCACGAGATCGTCGCGAAGGAAGGCCGTTTCGGGCCGTACGTGACCGAGGTGCTGCCGGAGATCGAGATCCCCGAGGACGCCACGGCCGCGCAGAAGAAGTCCGCCAAGGCGAAGGCGCCGAAGCCGCGGACGGGCTCGCTGTTCAAGTCGATGGACATCGAGACCATCACGTTGGAAGACGCGCTGAAGCTGCTTTCGCTGCCGCGCGTGGTCGGCAAGGACCCGGAGTCCGGGGACGAGATCACCGCGCAGAACGGGCGCTACGGGCCGTACCTGAAGAAGGGCACGGACTCGCGTTCGCTCTCGACCGAGGACCAGCTCTTCTCGATCACCCTCGAAGAAGCGCTGAAGATCTACGCGGAGCCGAAGCAGCGTGGCCGGTCGGCGACGGCGAAGCCGCCGCTCAAGGAGCTCGGCGAGGACCCGGTGTCGAAGAAGCCGATGGTGGTCAAGGACGGCCGCTTCGGCCCGTACGTGACCGACGGCGAGTACAACGCGACGCTGCGGAAGGGCGACGAAATCGAGTCGCTGACCGCGGAACGGGCGTCCGAGCTGCTGGCGGAGAAGCGGGCCAAGGGGCCGGCGCCGAAGCGGAAGGCGCCCGCGCGCAAGCCGGCTTCGACGACGGCGAAGACGGTCAAGGCGGGCACGACCAAGAAGGCGGCCGCCGCGAAGTCGACCGCGACCAAGCGCGCGAGCTCGACGGCGACGAAGGCCAAGTAAGACCGCTCATGAAGGCCCCCGGTGCGCCGGGGGCCTTCATGGCGTCCGGCACACTTTCAGGTGACACCTCGAACGGATGTTCGGGAAATTGTCGGTGGTCCCGGGTTCCATGAACGCGTGACCAAGACACCACGCACCGTGCACACGGTGACCACCAAGATCCTCAAGCCGGTCCGCGCGGCGGCCGCCGGGAGTTCCACCGCCGCGGACCTGATCGAATCGCTCCCCGGATTCGCCGGCAGCGGCGGCGTCTGCGGCGTCGCCGTCGCGGTGTTCGACGAGCCGTGGACGTCGGCGTTCTTCGACGACCGGACGCGGTTCGGCATCGCCGGGGACGGTCTGCGGCTGTCCGGGCCTTCGCCGGGCTCGGTTGCCGAGTTCCTCCGGCTGGCGTTGACGCGGCTGCCTCCTGTCCCGCCGGCGCCGGGCGAGGGGCTGTACCTCGACGCGGACGAGCGCGGGGTGCTCGAGCCCGGGCAGGAGTGCCTGGTCTTCGACCTGCTGGACGACCTGCGCCTGCCGCGGCTCGGCACCGTGCAGCTCGACATCGCCTGCGACGGCTCGCGGCGTCCGTGGGAGATGGTGGCGTTCGTCGACGACGAGCGCGGCCGTCACCTCGCGGTGCTGGGCAAGCGGCGAGGGGGCCATCGCCGGTTCTGGTGGCTGCCCGGGACCGTGGGCCGGCTCGCGGAGTTCGTCGAGGGGCGGGTGCCGGAGCATGCCTGAGGCGTTCGCTGACCGCTTACCGACCGATGTCACCCTCTCGAACACGTGTGCGAGAAATTGTCGGTGCCAGGGTGTTCAATCTAGGGGTGAGCAACGCAGTCGCCGTCTTCGACGTCATCGACGAGGTCATCGCCCCGCTGTCGGCCGAGGTGCCGGAGCGGCCCTCGGTGATGGAGTTCTACGACCCCGAGTTCGAGATCCCGCCGGTGCTGGCGGACACCGGACCGCTGCCGGGCCGGCACTCCGCACCGCCGGCCGAGCGGAGCCTCGCGGACGAGGTGGAGCAGTACACGCGGTTCGTCGCCGGAATGGCCGCGATCGGACTCGCGCCGGGTGGCGAGGTCACCGCGGAAGCCGTCGGGCTGTACCGGGCGCTGCGCGGTGGGTTCATCCGCGGCGTGGTCACCGGGGTCTTCCCGGCCCGGGCCAAGCCGTGGGAGGTGCGGTTCTTCGGCGACGAGGACTACACCACGGTCCTGCACAAGCTGGGCAACCGCGCGCGGCTGCGGTCGGGCTTCCTCAGCGAGCTGCCGGGCTGGGTGTTCGACGGGCTGCCCGACCGGCCGCCGGGGCCGGGGGAGCACCTGCGCATCGAGACCGACGAGCGCGGTCTGATCCCACGCCGGTGCGAGCGGGCGGTCGAGCTGATCCGGGAGTGCGCCGCCCGGCCGCGGCTGGGCACGGTGCTGGTCGACCTCGCGGTGCGCAACGCGATCCTGGCCGAGTACCCGCACGGCGCGTTCGGGCTGGTGGACAACGACCTCGGCCGGTACCAGTTCAGCGCCGCGGTGGGCCGGAACGGACGCTGGACGGTCACGTGGGGTCCGGCGTCGCGGAGCACGGCCGAGCAGTGGATCGTCGAGGCGGTGCAGAGTCATGCCTGAGCGCGTGTCCCCGGAGCCGGCGCAGCTGGGTCTCACGGTCCGCGACGCGATCCTCGCCGCGGCCGAGCTGATCAGCGATGTGCCGATACCGCGGAGCCCCGCGGCGGCCGGGAAGCTGGCGGCGGCCGATCGGGAGGAGGTGGGAGGGCATGGCTGAGCGCACAGCGGCGCGGGAGCTGCTCGAGCTGGCCGCCGGGCCGGTGCTGGTGGCGATGCCGGACCGTGAGCCGGTCGACCGGCTGTACAACCCGGACGTCAGCGACCACGACATCCTGGTGCACGGCCCGGTGTCGGACGACCCGGCGGACCTGGTCGCCGAGGTCGAGCGGCACGTGTCGTGGGCCGCCTGGATCGACGGCACGCCGTTCGGGGAGGACGGCGAGCTCAACGAGATCGGCTTCGAAGTGGTGTCGCTGATGCTGCGCGGTTCGGTCCGGGCGGCGCTGTGCGGCGTATTCGACGAAGGGCCGGAGACCGCGGACATCCGGTGCTACGCCGACGGCGAGCGGGCCTTCATGATGGGCTCGCTTCCGGGCCGCACGGCGATCCACCTGGCCGACTTCGAGGACCTCCCGGAGATGCTGGTGGCCGAGCTGCCGGACGCCCCGTTCGGCGATTCGGCTCGCGCGATCTGGGTCTCGGTGGACGAAGACGGCCTGGTCCACGACGGCCAGGACGACGACGTGGGCGCGATGCGCGAGCTGCTGGCCCGCCCGCGGTCGGGCACGGCGGTGCTGGACATGCTGGCGTTCGGCGGCCTGTGCGCGGAGTTCCCCGACCACGGGTTCGTCCTGGTCGACACGGACCTGGGCCGCTTCGCCCTGGCCGCACTGGACCGCGGAGAGGGGCGCCGTCAGCTGGTCCTGAGCCCCTTCAGCCGCGGCATGCTCCGCGACTGGTGCCGGAAGATGATCGACCTCGGCCACGAGGAGGTGCCTGAGCAACCCTGAGCAACGCGCTCCTGGGCACACCGTCCCGCGGGATACGGCATGAGCTCCCGCGGCCGGAGCCGGTCAGCAGGTCAGCCGGGCTGTCACGATCCATGCCCGCGCGCAGGCATCCGGCCAAGCCCGCGCGCCGGCTCCAGGCCGCCCCGTCCGCGGCCCGATCGCGCACCGCCAAACTGGCCACCCCAGGCCGCCGCCTGGCCAACACCGCCCGGCGTCGATGTGATCGGTTTCACTACAATCAGTCACCATCGGCGGTCGACCCGGCCACCGGCGGGCTGGACACTGCAGTGGGTTCGGGTGCGGGCTTGCGCTGCGTGACGGACCATCCACTGGAGACAGAGCCATTGGGCGGATGCGTTATCCGCCAGCGTCGCTACCCTGGAAAGGCGAGGACATTCAGTAGTGAGGTGGTCACCATGAGCGCGAACGGTGAGGCTCCCTTCTTCAATGCCCCCGAGCTCACTCAGCGCGACGGCACTCTTTCCGAAGCTCCCGCCGAGATGTTCGCGGATCCGGTCTCCGGGCTGGTCACCGCGGCGCCCGAACCACGCACCGCGATTCCGAATGGCCACGACTCGGTCGCCGTCCCGGTGGCCGGGCCGGTGCAGCCCGACGAAGAAGTCGTGCGCCGGATGGTCGAGGAGACGCTCCGCGAGGAGAACGCCGGGGTCAGGGCCCCGGGGCCGATCCCGCCGGCGGGCACTTTGGGCGAGGGCGCTGCGCAGCCGCTGGGGTTGCTGCCGCGGCAGCGGAACCGGCGGCGCACCTGGCCGACCCGGCCGCCGCAATTGATGCGGCCCGTCCGGCAGGATCCGCTGGTGGAGGACGACGTCGACGATGTCGATTTCGTGCCCGTCAAACGGCGGAAGCTGGCGAGGATGCCGTCGGTGTCGATGCCGGCGTTCAACCGGCCGTCGTCGAGTGCGGCCGGGGTCATGCTCGCTGTGGCGCTGCTGATCGTGTTCGGTTTGGTCGCCATCGAGATGGTGTCCAGCCTGGTCAGCAGCGTGACCGGACTGTTCGACTAGCGTCCGTTCGCTGTTCGTCACCTGCCCCGCACCACGGGGTCGTGCCGCGCGCCAGAGGCCGATCGGGCTACCCTGGCTTCACGGTCGGGTCCTCATGAGGGCGTCGGCGCCGCGGTGACTAGTGGGGTGGGCGTATCAGCGAGGGCGTGCGTTCAGTACCCGGGGCGGGCCCGGGTGCGTCGTCGGGCGCCGAGGCGTCCACGATCAACCGGGTCCGTCGGGTACTGGCGATCAAACCTTTCCGGCGGCTCTGGGGCGTTACGTACCTGTGCAGCGTGGCCGACTGGCTGAACATCCTGGCCCTCACCGGCCTGGCCACGAAGCTGACCGACAATTACTTCGCCCAGAACTTCGCGTTCGTCGGCGTCGTGCTGACCGGCCTGGCGCCGGGGCTGCTGTTCGCCCCGGTCGGCGGGCTGCTCGCCGACCGGTTCGACCGGCGCAAGGTGATGGTGGTCGCCGACCTGCTGCGGTGCGGTTTCCTGCTGTCCATCGCGATCGTCGGCGCGCCGTGGTGGCTGCTCGTCGGCAACTTCCTCGTCGGCAGCGCGTCGAGCATGTGGATCCCGTCCAAGGAAGCGGCGGTCCCCAACCTGCTTCGCCGGCCTGACCAGGTCGAGACGGCCAACCAGCTCGGCATGGTGATGACGTACGGTCTCGCGGTCATCACCGCGGCCGGCGCGAACGCGATCATCACCGGCTTCAACACGACGTTCCACTTCTTCCCCAACGACAACGCGAGCCTCAGCATCGCGAAGCTGGTCGTCATCATCACCGGCCTGCTCTACCTGGCCAGCGCGATCATCATCGCCACCCGGATCCCCGAGCTTTCGCTGCGCAACGTGCACGCGTCGCCGGAGGAGAAGGCCAAGCAGGCCGACGAAGAGAAGTTCGGCGTCGGCCAGATGATCGCCGACGGCTTCCGGTTCATCCGCAGCACGCCGCTCGTGCGCGGGCTGCTGGTCGGCGCGTTCGGCGCGTTCGCCGCCGGTGGTGCCGTGATCGGCTCGGCCAAGCCGTACTCCTCGAGCCTGCTGGCCGGCGACTCGGCCTTCAACCTGCTGGTGCTGGCCGTCTTCCTCGGCCTGGCCACGGGCATGGCGGCCGCGCCGAAGCTCGCCCGGCGGCTCGCGCACGACCGGTTGTTCGGCATCTCGATCATCGCCGCCGCACTCTCACTGCTGGTGGTGGCGTTGTCGCCGCACCTGACCGTCTCGCTGATCGCCGTGTTCTTCGTCGGTATCTGGGCCGGGACGGCATTCCTCACCGGCGTCACGATCATCGGCTCCCGCGTCGAGGACGCCATCCGCGGCCGCATCAACGCCATCTACCAGCTGCTGATGAAGCTGGTGCTGTTCGGCACCACGGTCACCGTGCCGCTGCTGATCGGGCTGATCCAGCAGCAGAAGGTCACCGTCTGGGGTGGCCAGGTCACCATCGACGGCACCCGCCCGGTGATGCTCGGCGGCGCCGCGATCGCGCTGGTCGCCGGACTCTTCGCCTACCGGCAGATGGACGACAAGCGCACCGAGCCGATCCTGTCGGACCTGCGCAACGCGCTGCGCCGCACGCCGCGCCGGGTCAACGGCTTCCTCATCGCCGTCGAGGGCACCACCGCCATCAACACCGCGATCCAGGCCGTCAACCTCGCCGACTGGCTGCGCGGCGGGACGCGACCCGTCGTCGTCGCCGCCGATCCGGCGCTCGACGACCAGCGGCTCACGGCGCTCGTCTCCGGCGCGTCGCTCACCGGGGCCCGGGCGCAGGCGCTGGCCGCCGCCGCGGTGCGGGCCGACATCGTCGAGCGGCACGTCCAGCCGGCGCTCGACGCCGGTTCGGTGGTCGTCATGGAACGGTTCGTCGACTCGCCGCTGGCGCACCTCTCCGCTGTCGCCGGGCTGGACAGCGACGAGCTCGAAGGCCTCGCCGACTGGGCGACCGGTCGCCTGCGCCCGGACCTGACCGTCCTGCTCGACTCCGCCCCGAACGGGATGCCCCGCGACAAGTCGGCCAAGCTGAACGACCAGTGGCGTGTCCAGCACCTGCTCACCGAGATGGCCGCGGCCGACCCGGACCGGTACGTCGTGATCGACGCCGACGGCACCGACGTCGAGGTCGCCGAGCGCATCCGCACCGCACTGCGCGCCGTGTTCGTCGGCCGCCTGGCCGCACTGGCGCCGACGACGGAGAAGCCGGTGACGCTGCCGCTGGAAACGCTGCCCATCGAGACCCCGGAAGAGCCTCGCGTGGAGGCGAAGTGACGACGACCGAACGCATCGGCGTCTGGAACCAGCTGGTCGGCCAGGAGCCTGCGGTCGAAACGCTGAGCGCGGCCGCATCAGCCGCGGCCAAGATCGTCGCCGGCGAGCCCGCTCCGCCGGGTGCCATGACGCACGCCTGGCTGCTCACCGGCCCGCCCGGCTCCGGCCGCTCGGTGGCCGCGCGGACGTTCGCCGCGGCCTTGCAGTGCAGCACCGGCACCGGCTGTGACGCCTGTCCGGGCTGCCACACGACGATGGCGGGCACCCACGCCGACGTCCGGCTCGTGGTGCCGGAAGGCCTGTCGATCTCGGTCGCCGAGATGCGCGCGCTGGTGCAGGCCGCCGCGCGCCGCCCGACCACCGGCAAGTGGCAGGTCGTGATCATCGAGGACGCGGACAGGCTCACCGAAGGTGCGTCGAACGCCCTGCTGAAGGCCGTCGAGGAGCCGCCGGACCGCACGGTGTTCCTGCTGTGCGCGCCGTCGGACCACCCCGAGGACGTCTCGGTGACGATCCGTTCGCGCTGCCGCTTGGTGTCGCTCCGGACGCCGCCGCCCGAGGCGATCGCCGACGTCCTGGTGCGCCGCGACGGCGTCGACCCGGAGCGCGCGCAGTGGGCCGCTTCGGTCTGCGGCGGCCACGTCGGCCGCGCGCGCCGGCTCGCCACCGATGAGGCCGCGCGGCAGCGCCGGGCCACCGTGCTGCGGATCCCGCTCGGCCTTCGCCGGGCGAGTGACGTCTTCACGTGCGCCGACCAGCTGATCAGCGCGGCCGAGGCCGACGCGGGCGAAGCGAGCAAGGACCGCGACGAGGACGAGCGCAACGAACTGCGGACCGCGATGGGCGGCGACGGCATCGGCAAGGGCGTCGCCGGCGCCAAGCGGGCCGCCGAAGCCGCCGTCAAGCAGCTCGAGAAGAAGCAGAAGTCCCGCGCCACCCGGACCCAGCGCGACACGCTCGACCTGGCGCTGGTCGACCTCCTGGGGTTCTACCGCGACGTCCTGGTGACGGCGACCCGCTCCGGCGCGACGCTCAACCACCCGGACCACGCCGACGAGATCGCCGAAGCGGCGTCGTCGTGGACCTTGGAGTCGACGCTCCGCCGTCTCGAAGCGGTGCTGGAATGCCGCGAGGCGATCGACCTGAACGTGAAGCCGCGCATCGCCATCGAGGCGATGGTCACGACGCTTCGCCAGGGCTGAACGCGAAGAACCCCGCCGAGAAGTTCCCGGCGGGGTCCCCGTGGGTCAGTCGCGCGGACGCGGTGACGGCTTGAACGGCTTGTCCGCGACGGCGACGGCCAGCGGACGACGTCGGCCGCCCGGCATCGCGGCCACCATGACCACGCCGAGCAGCAGCATCGCGGTGCCCGTCCAGAACAGCGGGACCGTGTCGTACGCGCCGCCGGTGTAGGCGAGGTTCTTCACCGGCCCCTTCGGCGCTTCACCGCCCGCCGGCGGCGGCGGCGACGTCGTGCCGCAGACCACGCCGCCGGTCGGCGCGTACGCCCGGGCGATCTGCTCGCCGAGCGACAGCTGCGCCAGCGACGACGGCAGGTTCTTCGCCTGGTCGTCCGGCAGCAGGCTCTTGAGCTTCGTCGTCGGCAGCAGCTGCAGGTCGAACATCCGCGCCGACGCACCCAGCTGGAAGCCCGCGAACGGCGTGGTCATGTTCGCGGACTTCTGGTCGAGCCCGGCGATGCTCAGCCGCAGCACACCGAGGTCGAGCACGGTGCCCGCGGTGGTCCCGACCTGCTGGACCTGCCCGGCCGCCGTGGCGAGCAGGCCGCCGACGACCGGGATGTCCTTGACCGCGCCGAACTGGTCGCTCAGCGGCTTCAGCGGCAGCCCGATCGGGACGTCCTTCGTGGGGTGCGCCGCGTCGAGCGTGTAGAGCACCTTGCCGCCGGCCTCGATCGTCAGCACCGGCGCGGTGTACTCGACCTTGGACGTCTTCGCGTCGCCGGTGGAAGTCACCTTGAGCGTCGGCTGGCTGACCACCTTGACGCTCAACGCCAGCGGCGTGCCCTTGAGGATCTCGATGTCCGCGGCCTGCAACGTCGACGTCGACTGCACGGCCTTGTTCTTCGATCCCGGGATGTCGACCAGCTTCACCTGCGACCGCGACGACAGCGTGTTCGGCAGGCTCAGCAGCGACCCGGTGCCGTCCGCGGCGGTCTGCCCACCGCCCTGCAGCAGGCCACCGAGGCTCTGCAGGCCCTTGGCCAGGTCGAACCCGCTCGCCAGCGAGCCAGGGTCGAGCTTCGGCTTGAGCGCGTCCAGACCGAGGTTCGGCATCGACGGCACGACGTTCAGCAGCGACAGGCTCGCCACCGACGTGCTGGCGTCGGCGATGGTGTCGACGCACGGCCCGAGCGTCGGGCTCCACCGCGCGTGCGCGCTCCCGTTGAGCAGACCGACGTTGAGCAACGGGTTCGACGGCGCGTTGAGCCCACCGCTGATCGGCTGCGGGTTGTCCGGCAACGCCGTCTGCACAACGCTCCCCGGCGTCTGCGGCGCGTTCCCGCCCACCGACACCCCGAACGGCGACGCCTGCGCGATCGCCTTCTCATAGCTCAGATAGGCATCGGAGTTCGCCGACGCGCTCGACAGGCCCATCCCGGCCTCGAGCGCCGACTGCTTCGGCAGCGTCTGCCCGAACCCCGGCAAAATCGTGCTCGTCGGCACGGCATTGGGCAGCAACCGGATGATTCCGAGCGCGGTCCCGGCATCCCCGACGGCCTGCCCGAGCGGCTGCGGCCCGATCGGCGCCGAGATGGGCGCCTGCCCCGGACGCGCCGGCTGCGGAATGGGCGTGGTCGGATAAGCCGGGTCGGCATGGGCCTGCGCCGCGCTGAACAGGAGCAACGCCGCAGCCGCCGGCAGGGCCACCGAACGGGGCAGAGTTCGCCGCATGTGCCAGAGCCTCCAGATAGTGTCGACCGGGACGTGAGACCGACGTCATAGGGCCCTAACGACGGTCCCCCCGAAAAGTAACGTCGCCAGCCTCCGCTACACTGGACCCCGTCGCCGGCGCGAGCCGGAGACATGCCGCCTTAGCTCAGTCGGCCAGAGCGATTCACTCGTAATGAATAGGTCAGGGGTTCGATTCCCCTAGGCGGCTCCGCAGGTCAGGCCCCATCCGAGACACCTCGGGTGGGGCCTGACTCGTCTGGTGGGCGTCTAAGGCGCCTGGTCGGTGGGTGGAGAAAGTTCCGCAGGTTCGCCCATCACGGGGAAGTCCAGTCCGTTGCGATCGCGCCCGACGGCTGCCGGGTGGATCTTGCTTTCCGATGGACCAGCTTCGTCACGGCGATGCTGCTGTGCTCGACCAACCGCGAGATCACCTGGATCGGCGTACCCCAAGCCCGAGCGGCGATCTGGCGGGCGGTGAGCCCGGCGTCGTCGAGCGAGGTGGTGAGCGTTTGCGCAGGGTCTTGAAGGCGACCCACTCGCACCCGGCCCGCCGGCGGAATGGCAGCCATTGCCGGTTGGTCAGGTTCTGGAAGCTCGGGTACCCGCCCCGGCTGTTGCAGGTGATCGGGCCGGTCGGTTTCGGCGCCCGGAGCCGGTCGCGCCGGTCCACGAGCATCACCACGTACCAGTCCGGAAGCGGGATGCCCCGTTCCGCGTTCGTGGTCTTCCCGTCGTTCTTGATCGCGCTCCTGCGCGCGCCTGGATCAGGCTCCTATGGAGCCGCGGACGAGGTCCGAGAGGTCCGCCGCGATCGCTTCATCGTCGGTGTCGAGCCTGTCCAGGAGGTCGAACAGCTCCTCGATCGTCAGGGATCGCGCCCTGGCCTTCTTGGTCTTCGCGCGGCCGGGTGGAGCCTTAGCCCTTGGTGCGTCACTCGTAGAGGGTATTGACCGGAATGCCGAAGTGCTCGGGCAAGGAAGGAAAGCGGAGCGAGAGCTTATCTTTGCCAAGCGTATAACTCTTTTCGACGCGGAATACGCGTCGTGACGTTCCGGCACGCAGACCTGACCGGCGGTGTGGATGACCCGTTGCGGAGACCGGCTAAAAGCCACTCCCAGAGGTCGCCCCGACGGCACGGCAGAGGATTCCGAGCCGCTCTGAGCTAGACGGGCACCAGATCCGTCCAAGCGAAGAAGCGAGGGTCGGCTGCGTTCCGCGAGTGCCGTCGAGCCCGTCTTCTTCGAACGTGCGGAGTCCTCAGACCGGGCGGTAGCTGAGGATCATGGTGCCGCTGGAGCCGCGCGTGACGTCGAGCAGTTCCAGGCGCCGCAGCTGGTCTTCCTCGGGGATCAAGCGCTCCTTGCCCGAGCCCGCGAACACCGGGTGGACCAGGATCGTGAGCACGTCGAGCAGACCGTCGGCGATCAGCGAGCGGACCAGGCCCGGGCTCCCGTAGACCCCGATGTCCTTGCCGGGCTGGTTCTTCAGCTTCGTGATCTCGCCTGCGACATCGGTGTTGATCAGCGTGCTGTTCTCCCACTCGACCTTGTCGAGGGTGGTGGACACGACGTACTTCGGTGTGCTGTTGATGAACTTCTTGAACCCGATGCCCTTCTCGGCGGTCGGCCAGTAGCCGGCCCACTCCTCATAGGTCGTGCGGCCGAGCAGCACCGCGTCCTGTGATTCCTGTTTCGCGGCCAGATCCGCGCCCATTTCGTCGTCGTAGTCGAACTGCCACACGTCCGGCGACTCGACGACTCCGTCCAGGGTGTAGAAAAGCCAGGCGACGACCTTGCGCATGGGACAGCTCCCGAGAATCGGCATTGGTACGCGCGTATTCAACCCGATGCGTCCGGACCACGCTACTTCGGTCCATCATTGGTGCGGAACGACTCCGCCCGACGTGAGGAATTCACAAAGATTCCGGCCTGCGGCCGACGAAGAGCAGGTAACCCAGTTCCGGCACCAGACCGGCGGGGTCGCGGAACAGGTCGAGGATCGGGATGACGGCCTCGCCGTACTGCGCCAACAACTCGTCGTAGCGCCGTTCGACGGTCTCGAGCACACGGAAGCCGGTCAGCTGGACGTGCTTGCTGATGTCGTTGAACTCCACCAGCTCCAGCCCCGACTCGGCCACCAGCTCGCGGTAGGCGTCGGCGTAGAGCAGCGGGCTCGCGTGCATGGCGTCCAGGTGCTCCTGCACCAGCCGCGCGTTCTCCTCGGACATCGGGGCGAGCTGCAGCTGGTCGGTGACCACGATCCGGCCGCCGGGGCGCAGCACCCGCGAGGACTCGCGGAGCACGCGCAGCCGGTCCATGTGCATCAGCGACTCGAAGATCCAGACCACGTCGAAGGAGCCGTCGGGGAACGGCAGGCTCGCGGCGTCGGCGTACTCGAACCGGACGCGCTCGCCCAGCCCCTTGTCGGCGGCGCGCTGGTTGGCGTCGTCGATCTGCTCCTGGTTGTTGGAGATGCCGACGATCTCCGCGGGCGAGCTCTGCGCCAGCCGGAACGCGGGCAGTCCGACGCCGCAGCCGATGTCGAGCAGACGGCCGCTGCCGAGGCCGGACTTCTCGATGACCAGGTCGGTCAGCCGCTCGGTCGCCTCCTGGATCGGGGTCTGGTCCTCCTCGGACTCCCAGTAGCCCTGGTGGAAGTTCTCGCCCCACACGTCGAGGACGACCTTGTTGCTCAACTGGTAGAACTCGTCGGTGTCCGTGGCGGTGGGCGCACCTGAGTCTGTCGTCACAGTTCCTCCTCTATACGGCAGAACCCATGGTCCCGCCACGACCGGCAGCCGTCTTCTCAGCCGATGCGGATTTCGCGGGCGAACGTGCGGAGAGGCGGCCCAGTGGTCCCAACGCCACAGGCACCCCGAACCGGCACGGGCGACCACCCCGTCGTCGGACATCTCGAACTCGCCGAAGTCCAGGACGTACAGCGCGCCGTCCGGACCGAACGCCACGTCGATCGGGCGGTTCAGCGGCAGGTCGGTGGTCAGCCGCCGGGTCGACCCGTCCGCCGGGTCCACCCGCAGCAGGTCGCGGCCGATCGGGGGCCCGCCCGCGGGCAGGCACATCGGGACCTCGTCGCCGAACAGGGTGACGATCAGGTGGCTCAGCAAGTGGTTGGCCCCTGCCCCCGAGGGCGGGGGCCTTTCCTGCTTTCGCCCGTCCTGTCGGGGCGCAGCCCCCGCAGGACCCCTCCGCGGCGAGCGCCCGGACCTCCTGTCTGGTCGCGTTGCGTCGTTAGGCGCAGCTCCGTGTGAGATCCACCCGTACGGGGACAACCTACGAGACGGCGAAGGGCCCCCTGCTTGTGGCTGGGGGCCCTTCGGGTGGCTGGGGGTTACTTCGGGGGAATCAGCTTGACCACCGTGGCCTTCGCGTCGCCGCGGGGGGTTCGGTAGGTGATTTCGTCGCCGGCCTTGCGGCCCACCAGGGCAAGGCCCAGGGGGCTGTCCGACGTGATCGCGTCCGCGTCCTCGCCTGGGACCGTCACCACCTGGAACGTCTCTTCGTCTCCGTCGGAGAAGCGGAGGGTCACCATCGTGCCGTCCGGGAGCTGGGAGTTGCCGTAGCCGCCGTGCTCCATCTTGGCCGCCAGTTCGGCGATCTGGCGGTCCAGCCGGGCGGCGGACTCCGCCCGGTCGATCACGTCCGCCTGGTCCGCCGCGTCCCCGGTGCGTTCCTGCTCGCCGGGTTGCGGCGCGAGAGCTTCCCGCTGTGAGCGCAAGTTCGCGATTTCCTTCTCCAGCTGGCTGCGCGCAGCCGGGCTGAGCCCCTTGTCCCCTGAGATCACCATGCCGGGCATTGTCCGCTGCACGGACCGGGGTGGCCAATCCGGTTTTTCACCCGAAAGCCGCGCGCAGGACGTCTGCCCTAGGATTTCGGGTTCGGCGTCCAGGAAGAAGGTAACGAGAATCACCGTGAGCGCAGTCCCCGGTCGCAGCGAGCGGCTCTCACCGAACCAGCTGGCGAAGCAGGACCAGATCGTCGAAGCCGCCCGCGTCGTGCTCGCCCGTGACGGGCTGGCGGGGTGCACCGTCCGGGCCATCGCCGACGCCGGGCCGCTCACCAAGAGCGCGATCCACTACTACTTCGCCGACATCGACGTCCTCATCGACCGGGCGATGGCCGCGCACATCACCGCCTTCGCCGCGGGCCTGCGCGAGGTCGCCGCGAAGCACGACGAACCCCGCGAGCGGCTCTTCGCCGTCCTCGAGGAGTACCTGAGCGTCTTCGCCGCGAACCCCAACGCCGCGTTCCTCTGGTTCGAGTACTGGATCGCCGCCGGACGCGCGCAGCACCCGCAGGCCATCGACGTGATGCTCACGTCGCTCACGGAACTTCTCGCCGAACTCCTCGCCCCGCTCGACGTCGACGACCCGCGCGCCAGGGCCCGCGCGCTCCTGTCCTACCTGCTCGGCACGGTCGTCCAGCAACGCGTGCGCCCGCGGTCGTTCGCCACGCTGCGTGCCGACATCGAGGCGCTCTGCTTCGCGAACTACGGGTAGAAACCGCCAATAGATCCGTACTGCTCCGGATTGCGTACTACGTCCGGCTCCGGCCAAGGTCGAAGGACCCCCGAGAGCAGGAGACGTGATGCGCACACGAACGTGCATGGCAGCGGCCGCGGCCGTCCTCTTGGTGCTCACCACCGGCGGCCCGGCCGGTGCCGCCCAGCCCGGCGGACCGCAGGTGTACGAGGTGACCGGCGCCGCCACCGCGCAGCAGCGCACCGAGGTCGCCCGGACCGGCGCCGACATCCTCGACGCCGACGGCGCGACGACCACCGTCATCGCCAACCCCGGCGAAGCGACCCGGCTGCGCGCCCTGGGCTTCGGCGTCAAGGCACTCGGCAAGGTCAACCGGCCGCAGGGCACCGCCACCGTCGAGGACTTCCCGGCCGGCTACACCGGCTACCACACGTACGCGGAGACGCAGACCGAGCTGCAGAAGGCCGTCGCCAACTACCCGGCGCTCACCAAGCTGGGCAGCGCCGGCACCTCGTACGAAGGCCGCGCCCTCTCGCTGATCAAGATCAGCGACAACGCCGCCACCGACGAAAACGAGCCCGAGGTGCTCTTCACCTGCAACCAGCACGCGCGCGAGCACCTCACCACGGAGATGTGCCTGCACATCGTCCAGCGGCTGACCAGCGGGTACGCGACGGATCCGGCGATCAAGCGGCTCGTCGACAGCACGGAGATCTGGGTCATCCCCAGCGTCAACCCGGACGGCTCCGAGTACGACATCTCCGGCGGCACGTTCCACAGCTGGCGCAAGAACCGCCAGGGCCCCGGTACCGACACCAACCGCAACTGGGGCTACAAGTGGGGCTGCTGCGGCGGCTCGTCGGGCTCGACGTCCAGCGAGACCTACCGCGGCACGGCGGCGTTCTCCGCGCCCGAGACCCGGGCCGTCTCGAACTGGGTGAACTCGCGGGTGGTCGGCGGCGTCCAGCAGATCAAGACGCACATCGACTTCCACACCTACTCCGAGCTGGTGCTCTGGCCGTTCGGCTACACCTACGCCGACACCGCGCCGGGTCTGACCGCCGCCGAGGCGCAGAAGTTCCAGACGCTCGGCAAGCAGATGGCCGCGACCAACGGCTACACGCCGGAGCAGTCCAGCGACCTGTACATCACCGACGGCAGCGTCAACGACTGGATGTGGGCGACGCACAAGATCTGGAGCTTCACCTTCGAGATGTACCCGAAGGGCAGCAGCCCCGGCTTCTACCCGCGCGACACCCAGATCGGGCCGCAGACGACCCGCAACGACCAGGCCGTCGACATCCTGATCAACGCCGCGATCACCGGCTGAGGCGGTTTAGGGTGCGGGCATGCCTCTGTTCTCGTTCGAAGGGCTCAGCCCGCAGGTCCACCCGGACGCCTGGATCGCGCCCACCGCCACCCTCATCGGCGACGTCGTCGTCGAGAAGGACGCCTCGATCTGGTACGGCGTGGTGATCCGGGCCGACTTCGGCCGGATCGTCATCCGCGAGGGCGCCAACATCCAGGACAACTCGGTGATCCACGTCAACGACGGCGTCTGCGAAGTGGGCAAGAACGTCACCGTGGGCCACCAGTGCCTGGTGCACGACTGCACGATCGGGGAGCAGGCACTGATCGGCAACGGCTCGACGGTCCTCGACAAGGCGAAGATCGGCGCGCGGGCACTGGTCGCCGCCGGGGCGACGGTCACGCCGTCGACGGAGGTGCCGGAAGAGGTGATCGCGATGGGCAGCCCGGCGAAGAAGTTCGTCCCGCTGACCGACTCGGCACGGATGTGGGTCGAGCACAACGCGGCGATCTACCAGGAGCTGGCGCGCCGGCATCGCGCGGGAACAAAACCGGTTTGACCTTCCAGTAACTGGAGATCCTAGCTTCGGGGCATGGCTCCGAAGAAGAAACTCACCCACCAGGTCACCCTGGAACTCACCGCGGGCAACGCCCCGGTCGTCGACCTCGGCAAGATGCTGGGGCAGACCGGGGTCAACCTCGTCGAGATCAAGAAGACCTACGACGCGGCGACAGCGGCCCAGCGCGGCGACATCGTGCCGGTGGTCGTCTCGGTGTTCGAGGACCGCTCGTTCGCGCTGCGCCTCAAAACGCCACCCACGTCGTTCCTCATCAAGAAAGCGTTGGGGGACAAGGGTTCTTCGCGACCCGGGCACGAGGTCGCGGGCAAGCTGACGGAAGCTCAGCTGCGCGGGATCGCCGAGCGGAAGCTGCCGGACCTCAACACCTCCGACGTCGAGGCGGCGATGCGCACGATCGCGGGCACGGCCCGGTCGATGGGTGTCGTGGTCGTGCCCTGAACCGCGCGTAAATCGAGGTTCGAGCGGTGTGGACTACGCTGTTCCCGCAGCAGCGACTGGCGCCATCGAGGTGGAGCACCACCGGGAAGCGACGACGAGGCCGGCACCGCGCGCCTGGGTGAAGGCCACTCCAGAGCCGGAGTACGCCATGACACACCAGCCGAAACTGAATGCCCTCGCCGCCGGCGATCCCGCCATCGCCGGGCTCGTGGAGGACGAAGCCAAGCGGCAGCACGACAAGATCCGCCTGATCGCGTCGGAGAACTACGTCTCGCAGGCCGTGCTCGAAGCCACCGGGACCGTGCTCACCAACAAGTACTCCGAGGGCTACGCGGGCAAGCGCTACTACGAGGGCCAGCAGTTCATCGACCAGGTCGAGCAGCTCGCCATCGAGCGCGCGAAGGCCGTGTTCGGCGCCGACCACGCGAACGTCCAGCCGTACTCCGGATCGCCGGCGAACCTGGCCGTGTACCTCGCTTTCGCGCAGCCGGGCGACACCGTGCTCGGCATGGCGCTGCCGGACGGCGGCCACCTCACGCACGGCTGGAGCGTGTCCGCCACCGGCAAGTGGTTCACGCCGGTGCGGTACGGCGTCGCCAAGGAGACCGGCCGCGTCGACCTCGACCAGGTACGCGACCTCGCCCGGCAGCACCGGCCGAAGCTGATCTTCGCCGGTGGCACGGCGATCCCGCGCACGATCGACTTCCCGGCGTTCGCCGAGATCGCCGCCGAGGTGGACGCGGTGCTGGTCGCCGACATCGCGCACATCGCCGGGTTGGTTGCGGGCGGCGCGCACCCGTCGCCGGTCGGGCACGCGCAGGTGATCACGACGACCACCCACAAGACCCTGCGCGGCCCGCGCGGCGCGATGATCCTCTCCGACGCCGACCACGCCAAGGCCGTCGACAAGGCGGTGTTCCCCGGGCTGCAGGGCGGTCCGCACAACCACACGACCGCGGCGATCGCCGTCGCGCTCGGCGAAGCGCAGCGCCCGGACTTCAGCGAGTACGCGCACCGGATCGTCGCGAACGCCCGCGCGCTGACCGACGCGCTGCTGGCCTGCGGTTACGACCTCGTGTCCGGCGGCACGGACAACCACCTGCTGCTGATCGACCTGACGAACAAGGGGGTCGCGGGCAAGCCGGCCGCGCAGGCCCTCGACCGCGCGGGCATCGAGCTGAACTACAACACGGTGCCGTTCGACCCGCGCAAGCCGTTCGACCCGTCCGGTATCCGCCTTGGCACGTCCGCGATCACGACCCGCGGCCTCCGGCCGGAGCACCAGGTCGAGGTGGCGGCGTGGATCGACCGCACGATCACCGCGGCGGCCGCCGACGACGAGTCCGCGCTGGACACGATCGCCGCGGAGATCCGCGAGTTCCTGGCGCCGTTCCCCATCCCGGGCTACTCCGCCTGAGCCAGCGCGTCGAGCACCAGCGCGTGCAGGGCCGGTGCGGTCGCGACGAAGCTGCCGGCCGACGGCGTCCACGGGGCGCCGCCGGCGGCGGTGACGACCGCGCCGGCCTCCCGCGCGATCAGGGCGGCGCCGGCTCGGTTGGCCGCGTCGCGGCCGTACTGCCAGAACAGGTCCAGCCGGCCGGCGGCGACGTCTGCGACCTGCCACGACGTCGGCCCGAGGTTCCGCACCGCCGCGACTTCCCCGAGCACCGCGGTCAGCGACCGCCCGGCCGCTTCCGCGACGCTCTCCAGCCTCTACGGCTTCGTGACCGGCCTCGACGTCCCGTCCGCCGAGGTCACCGTGCTCGCGCGAGCCGTCAAGCGGCGAGGAGACCCGGCTCACACAATATTTGATTGCACAGTACAAGCTTCCCGAGGAATACTTGGCTCAGGCAAGTAGTTGAGCGGTACAAGCAACTACGCGGAGACTTCCCGAGGGAGACCACCATGAGCGACACCACCACGGCGGAAGGAGCAGCCGCGACGAACGGCAAACTGACTCACCGCCAGATCCTCACCGTCCTGTCCGGGCTGATGCTCGGCATGTTCCTCGCCGCACTCGACCAGACCATCGTGTCGAGCTCGATGCGCACCATCGCCGACGAGCTCCACGGCCTGTCCCTGCAGGCCTGGGCCACCACGGCGTACCTCATCACCGCCACGCTCTCGACGCCGCTGTACGGCAAGCTGTCCGACCTCTACGGCCGCAAGCCCATGTACCTGACGGCGATCTCGCTCTTCCTGGTCGGCTCGCTGGCCAGCGGCATGGCGACGTCGATGTACGAGCTCGCCGCGTTCCGCGCCTTCCAGGGCCTCGGTGCCGGTGGCCTGATGTCGCTGGCGCTGGCGATCATCACCGACATCACCGCGCCGCGGGAGCGCAGCAAGTACCAGGGTTACTTCATGGCGGTCTTCGGCATCTCGAGCGTCGCCGGCCCGGTCGTCGGCGGGTTCTTCGCCGGCATCGACACCTTCGCCGGCATCACCGGCTGGCGCTGGGTCTTCCTGGTCAACGTCCCGATCGCGCTCGCCGCGCTGGTCGTCGTCACCAAGGTGCTGAACCTCCCGCACACCCGCGTCGACCAGAAGGTCGACTACTGGGGCGCCGTGGCGCTGGCCGTGGGCCTGGTGCCGCTGCTGGTCGTCGCCGAGCAGGGCCGCGAGTGGGGCTGGGGCTCCGCCGCTTCGATCGCGATGTACGTCGTCGGCGCACTGGGTGTGACTGCCTTCGTGTGGATCGAACGCCGGATGGGCGACGCGGCCCTGCTGCCGCTGCGCCTGTTCCGGCGGTCCGTGTTCCGGATGTCGACGATCGTCACCGTCGTGCAGGGCGCCGGAATGTTCGGCGCGATGATGTCGCTGCCGCTGTACCTGCAGATCGTCAAGGGCGCGACGCCGACCCAGGCCGGCCTCCAGATGCTTCCGCTGACGCTCGGCATCATGATCGCGAGCCTCGGCAGCGGCGTGGTGATCTCCCGGACCGGCCGGTACAAGATGTTCGCGGTGGCCGGGATCGGCTTGATGGCGGCGGCGCTGTTCGCGCTGTCGACGATCACCGTCGACACCTCGCTGGCCCTGGTCATGGTGATCGCCTTCGTGATCGGCCTCGGCCTCGGGGCCTCGATGCAGACGCTGGTGCTGGCCGCGACCAACGACGTCCGTCCGCAGGACATCGGCGTCGCCACCTCGGCGGCGACCTTCTTCCGGCAGATCGGCGGCACGGCGGGCACCGCGGTGTTCCTGTCGATCCTGTTCGGCACGGTCGGCGACCGGATCGCGAACGCCATCCGCTCGGCGATGACCACGCCGGCCTACACGGCGGCGCTGGCGCAGCACCCGGAGTTCGCGAAGCAGCTGCAGAGCGGGCTGGACGTCAACGACACGTCGTTCCTGTCCACCCTCGACCCGACGCTGGCCCGGCCCATCCTGCAGGGCTTCGCCGAGTCGATGAGCACGGTGTTCCTGGTCGGCGGGATCGTGCTGACCGTCGGCTTCGCGCTGGTCTGGTTCCTCAAGGAGAAGCCGCTGTCGGACAAGTCGGCGATGGAGCAGCGCGCGGACGCCGAGGCCGACGCCGCTCCGGCGCTGGCCCTGGCGCACTGACCACGGGAAATGAAGTGTTACGGGGGCTCCGGGTGGCGGAGCCCCCGACCTGGGGCGAAGCCCCGGTTGTCAAAGGCCCCCTCGGGAGATCCCGAGGGGGCCTTTTCCGTGCGGGCTAGTGGGCCGAGCCGCCGTTGGCCGCTTCCTTGGCCAGGCGGTCGGTCTCGCGCTCGTACGACCGGGCGATCTCGGCCTCGGCCTCGGCGCGGCCGACCCAGGACGAACCTTCGACGCTCTTGCCGGGCTCCAGGTCCTTGTAGACCTCGAAGAAGTGCTGGATCTCCAGCTTGTGGAACTCGTTCAGGTGGTGGATGTCGCGCAGGTGCTCCAGGCGCGGGTCGGCGCTGGGCACCGCGAGGACCTTGTCGTCCGGGCCCTTCTCGTCGGTCATCCGGAACATGCCGATCGCGCGGCAGCGGATCAGGCAGCCCGGGAACGTCGGCTCCTGGACGAGGACGAGCACGTCGAGCGGGTCGCCGTCCTGGCCGAGGGTGTCGTCGATGAAGCCGTAGTCGGCTGGGTACTGCGTGGCCGTGAACAGGGTCCGGTCCAGCTTGATGCGGCCGGTCTTGTGGTCGACCTCGTACTTGTTGCGCTCCCCTTTGGGGATTTCGATCGTGACGTCGAACTCCACGCCGTCCTCGCTGCTTCTTCTCGGATCCGGGCCCCGGATGTCACCTCCCCGCGTCGCGGGCGGCAACCTTCATGACTGTCTTGACGTCTCCTAGTGTGGACTACGCCCTGCAGCGGGGCCGCATCGATGTCGGCCACGCGGCATGTGAGCTTGGCCCCTCTCGGGGCAGGTGAGAAGGAGTGGTGGGTGCCGGAAAACGATCAGCCGATGTGGCCTTCGTCGGACGAAGACCGCTCGTCGTCCGGCGTGCGGAAGACCACCCCGATGTCGCTGCCCGACCCGCCGGAGAGCGGCGGGAATCGCGCGAGCGTGCCCAAGGTCACAGGCAGTGAGCCCCCGAAGGGATCGTGGTTCGCGCCGAACGTCCCGCCCGAGCCGGTCCCCGGCCTCAACGCGCCCGCGGAGGAGCCGGAGACCGCGGCGGCGCCCGAGCCCCCGACCCCGGCCAAGCAGGACCTCGCCGACCGGCTCGGCAGCCGCAAGCCGAAGCAGCAGCCGCCGGTGTCGACGCAGCCACCACCCGCGGAAGAGGGCACCCAGTACATCCAGGTCGAGCAGCCCGAGCCGAAACCGGCCGCGCCGGCGCCGGCCGAGGAGAGCACCCAGTACATCGAGGTGAAGCGGACGCCGGTGGTGCCGGTCGAGCGCCCGGTCCGGCCTCCGGAGCAGCCGGAGGAGCCGCAGCAGCAGTGGCGTGAAGAGCTGCAGCACTGGCGTGCGGAGCAGCAGCGCCGTGACGAGCAGCTGAACCGCGGGGGAGCACAGCCTCCGCGCGAAGAGGCCCCGCCGGAGCAGCGCACCGACGCACCCTGGAGTCAGCGCATCGAGCTGCGGGAGGACCGCGCCGGCGACCGTCCGGCCGAACCGGGTGACCGCCGTCCCGGGCTGCCGCCGGAGCCGCCGCGCGGGGTGGTGCCGTCGGCGTCCGCCGGGTCGCTGGCCCGGCCGCAGCGGATCGAACCGGACGGGCAGCGGTTCGACGCCGAGGCGACCGTCGGGATCGAGCGGCCCAGCCAGTTCCCCGGCGTCTTCCAGCAGCAGCCCCAGCCCCGGAACGAACCGGCCCGGACCGACCAGCCACCGCCCGCCGAGCCCCCGGCGCCGCCCGCGGCCGAGGCGTCGTCCACCGACGGGCCGCCGAAGAAGCGGCGCAAGGGCAAGCTGATCGCGCTCGCCGTGGTCGTCCTCCTGGTGCTGGCCGGGGCCGGGGTCGCCGCGGCGACGCCGAAGGTGGCGAACCGGCTGAGCCTGCCGTGGGCGCCGAACGCGCCCAAGGGCGACGCGCCGTCGCCGGTCGCGGCCACGCGTCAGCTGCAGGGGCCTGCCACGTCCGGGACGGCGCCGACCGCGAACGGCGTCAAGTCCGCGCTGGCCTCGGCGGCCGGGAACAGCGCGCTCGGGCAGCTCACCGGCAGCGTGACCGACCCGGTGACCGGCACCGTGCTGTGGGACCACAGCTCGTCGACGCCGGTGACACCCGCGTCGACGACGAAGGTGCTCACGTCCGCGGCCGCGCTGCTCTCGCTGGATCACGACCTGCGGCTTTCGACGAAGATCGTGCAGGGCACCGACCCGGGCACGGTGATCCTGGTCGGCGGCGGCGACACGACGCTCACCAGCCTGCCGCTGGGCACCGACTCCCCGCTGTACCCGGGCGGTGCGCACGTCGACGACCTCGTCGCGCAGGTCAAGAAGGCGGTGCCGGGCGTCAAGAAGGTGCAGGTCGACCTGACGCTGTTCAAGGGACCGACGACCGCGCCGGGCTGGGAAGCGGGCGACGCGCCGTCGACGTACGCGACGCAGATGTCCCCGGTGATGGCCGACGGCGGCCGCATCAACGCCAAGGACAACAACTCGCAGCGCACGGCGAACGCGGGCAGCGCGCTCGCGTCGACGATCGCCTCGAAGCTGGGTGCTTCGGCGGGGGGCCAGGCGACCGCGCCCAAGGACGCGAAGGTGGTCGGCGAGGTCAAGTCGGCCCCGCTGACCGAGCTGGTGTCCGACCTGATGGTGCTGTCCGACGACGTCCTCGCCGAGGCGATCGCCCGGCAGGTCGCGCTCGCGAACGGTGAAGAAGCCAGCTACGCCGGCGGCGCCAAGGCGACGATCAAGGTCCTGAAGGACCACGGCTTCGACGTCTCGGGTGTCACGCTCTCCGACGGCAGCGGCATCTCGTCGCAGAACCGCATCCCCGCGCGGCTGCTGACCCAGCTCCTGGCGGCCGCGGCGGCCCCGGAGGGCAAGAACCCGGGCACGGCGAAGCTGCGCCCCGTGCTGGCCGGCCTCCCGGTGGCCGGTGGCTCGGGCACCCTCGCCGACAAGCGGTTCGACACGCCGGCATCGCAGGCGGGCCGGGGCTGGGTGCGGGCCAAGACGGGCACGCTCACCGGCGTGAACACCCTCGCCGGGCTGGTCCTCGACCAGGACGGCCGGGTGCTGGTGTTCGCGTTCATGTCCAACGGCTCCGACACCGAACCCGGCCGCGACGCCATCGACGCCCTCGCGACGAGCCTCCGCAAGTGCGGCTGCGCGTAGCGGCGGACGCCGAACCGTACGAAGATCGTGGCCGGAAACCGACACCGGGCAGGTAGCGTCGGAAGGGTGAGTCAGGAAACGCAGACCCGGCCCATGGTCGACTGGGCGATCGCCGCGCAGACCGGCGCGTTGCTGGTGCGCGGCGGTCCGCAGGTGCCGCGCGAACGGGCCGATGAGGCCGTCACCGACCTGCGCGAGCTGACCGTCGAGGCCGAAGGGCACGTGCGGCAGCTGACGAACCTGGGTCTCGACCTGCCGCTGCTGCCCGGCGAAGTCGTCGACCGCCCCGGCTGGGTCCGGTCCGCCGCGGCCGGGCTGGACGCGCTGACCGGGCGGGCGCTGCCGCAGCAGGGCGGCCCGCTCGGCCCGATCCTGGCCGGCGGCGCCGGCGTGCAGACCGGGCTGGTGCTCGCGTTCCTCGCCAGCCGCGTCCTCGGCCAGTACGACCCCTTCGGCGGTCCCGAGCGCGCCGGCACGCTGCTGCTGGTGGCGCCGAACGTCGTCGCCGCCGAGCAGGCGATGGACGTGCCCGGCCACGACTTCCGGCTCTGGGTCTGCCTGCACGAATGCACCCACCGGCTCCAGTTCACCGCGGTCAAGTGGCTGCGCGACTACTTCGCCGACGAGGTCGAGCGGCTCGTCTCCGGCCTCGCGGGCGGCGGCACCGACAGCCTGGCCGACCTGGTCGGCAGGCTGCCGGACGCGATCAAACAGGGTCCGAAGCTGAACCTCGCCGAGCTGCTCCAGTCACCGAAGGAACGCGCGGTGTTCGACAGGCTGCTCGCGCTCTCGACGCTCCTGGAGGGGCACGCCGACTACGTGATGGACGCCGTCGGGCCGCAGGTCGTGCCGAGTGTCGACACGATCCGCGCGCGGTTCACCGCCCGGCGCAAGGGCGGCGGCGTCTTCGACCGGCTGCTGCGGGCGCTGCTCGGCGTCGACGCGAAGATCCGTCAGTACGAAGAAGGCGCGAAGTTCACGAAGCACGTCGTGGACGCCGTCGGCATGGACGGCTTCAACGCCGTCTGGCGGTCGCCGAACACCCTGCCGTCACGGGCCGAGATCGCCGACCCGGCCGCGTGGGTCCGGCGCCTGCACGGATGACCGGGCAGGCGGTCGCGGCCGTCCGCCGGGCCGTGCGCGGCTTCCTGGAGACGGTCGAGGTGCCGGCCGAGCTCTGCGTCGCGGTCTCCGGCGGCGCCGATTCCCTCGCGCTGGCCGAGGCGGCCGCGCACGTCGGGCACCACCGGGGGCACGTCGTCCGCGCGCTGGTCGTCGACCACGGCCTGCAGGAGGGTTCGGCCAAGATCGCGCTCGACGCGGCGGCCGCGGCGAAGTCGCTCGGCGTCGACGAAGCCGAGGTGCGCCAGGCCGACGTGACCGGCCCGGGCGGCCCGGAAGCCGCCGCGCGCAAGGCCCGCTACCGGTCGCTGGCCGGCCACGGCCTCGTGCTGCTCGGCCACACCCTCGACGACCAGGCGGAAACGGTCCTGCTCGGGCTCGGCCGCGGCTCCGGCCCGCGCAGCGTCGCCGGGATGCGGCCGCACGACCCGCCGTGGGGACGGCCGCTGCTCGCCGTCCCGCGGACGACCACCCGGGCGGCGTGCGCCGAGCTCGGCGTCGAGCCGTGGGACGACCCGCACAACGCCGAGCCGCGCTTCACGCGCGTCCGGCTGCGCACCGAAGTCCTGCCGCTCCTGGAAGACGTCCTCAACGGCGGAGTGGCCGCCGCACTGGCCCGCACGGCCGCGCAGCTGCGTGAGGACAACGAGGCGTTGGACACACTGGCGGACCTGATCTTCACCCGCGTGGGCGGCTCCGAAGGACTGGAAGCCGCCGTGCTCGCGGCCGAACCCGCGGCACTGCGGCGGCGGGTTCTTCGCAGGTGGCTGCTGCAATCGGGTGTGCGCGAGCTCACTGACGCGCACCTCCGCGCGGTCGACGGGCTCGTCGCCCGGTGGCGTGGTCAAGGCGGTGTCTGGTTGCCGGGCAACTTGGAAGCGCGCCGGGCACGTGGCAGGCTCTGCGTCATCTCCCAACCCACCACCCGAGGGGAATGACCCGTGTACGAGGGCGAAATCGCCTCCGTGCTCGTCACCGAGCAGCAGATCCAGGACAAGATCGCGGAGTTGTCGGAGCAGATCGCTGCCGACTACCCGGCCAACGGGCAGGGCGAACTCCTGCTGGTGGGCGTCCTGAAGGGTGCGGTCATGTTCATGACCGACTTCGCCCGTGCGCTGCCGTTGCCGACGCAGCTGGAATTCATGGCCGTGTCCTCGTACGGGTCGGCGACCTCGTCGTCCGGCGTCGTCCGCATCCTCAAGGACCTCGATCGCGACATCGCGGGCCGCGACGTCCTGATCGTCGAAGACATCGTCGACTCGGGCCTGACGCTGTCGTGGCTGCTGAAGAACCTCGCCAGCCGCAACCCCGCGTCGCTCGAGGTCGTTTCGCTGCTGCGCAAGCCGGAAGCGGTGAAGGTGGACGTGCCGGTGAAGTACATCGGCTTCGACATCCCGAACGAGTTCGTCGTCGGCTACGGCCTCGACTACGCCGAGCGGTACCGGGACCTGCCCTACATCGGCACCCTCGACCCGAAGGTGTACGCCTCCTGAGCCGACCGTTCACCGCAACTACCGGATTTGCGGAACCCCGGCTTCGCCGATTGCGTCATAGGCTCTGATCACGTGCGTTAACCTATGCGAAGACCAAGTCGTGCCCGCGGTGACCGGGTCGGGGGAACGGGAGAGAGCTCAGATGGGGAACAGCAGCGCTGCCGATGCGAACGCCTTCAAGGCCGCGGCCGCGGCGGGTCAGGTCGGGATCGACCCCGACGCCGCGCAGACCGTGCTGAACAAGATCCGCACCGGCAAGGATGCGGTCGAAGCCCTGCTCGCCGGCGCGGGCACGCTCGCCCAGCCGCCGCAGCTCGGCGACAACCCGGTCGGCCACGCGATCGCCGCGAAGTTCGTGCAGCGCGCGGACGGTGGCGGCGACTCCTACGCCGCCGCGCTGAAGAACCTGCTCGACCAGTACTCCGCCGCCGAAGAGGGCATCGTCACGGCGATGGCCCGGTACCACGAGATCGACCAGGCCGCGGCCGACCCGTTCCGCAACGCCTGAGTCCAGAGGGGAACTCGTAGTCATGGCTCCGAACCAAAGCGACCAGCCGTCGACGACCACTCCGGGCCCTGCTGGTCCGGGCTCGCTGGTCTCGCTCGGTGACAATTCGGCGTCGCAGAACATCGTCGAGAACGCCCGCGGCCGGTCCGACGGCTTCGACGTCGGCGACGACCGCGCGATCGCCAACCCGCCGAACTGGAACGCCCAGGAGAGCGATGAGCTCTACCACGCCGCGCGCGACAACAACGAGCCCGGCACGGCGGACGCGACCGGGCAGGTGTGGGCGCACCACGGTACCGAGCTGAAGCAGGCGTCGGACCACCTGTACAACGCGATCGCCGAGCTGGGCAACGCGTGGGTCGGCAAGGGTGCCGCGGGTGCGCAGGGCGCGCTCGTGGCGATCGCGAACTCCGGTTCGCAGGCCTCCGAGGCCGCGCACACGATGTCCGACCGGCTCCACCGGCAGTCCACGGCGGCCGCGGCGGTCAAGCAGATGCCGCCGCCGAAGAAGTTCGACCCGAAGCAGGCCATGGCGGCCGCGCTGGCCGGCGGCCCGGCGGCGATGCTCGCCGACCAGAAGGTGCAGTCCGACGCGGCCGACGACGTCAAGGCGCAGCAGGTCGCGATGTTCAACGCCTACACGCAGGCGATGAGCGAGATCGACAGCTCGACCCCGAGCTTCGGCCCGGAGTCGCTCGGCATGAAGCCGACGGCGTCGCACAACTCCGTGTCGTTCGGCGCGGTGAACTCCGTCGGCAGCATGGGTTCGGTGAGCAGCCTGCCGGGCGCGGGCGGCGCGGTCTTCGCCGCGAACGGCACGGGCTTCGGCGGCCACGGCGGCGCGTTCGACGCGCAGCACGCCGGCGTCGGCCCGAACGGCGGACACGGCGGCGTCGCGGGTGCGGGCTTCGGCCAGGACGCGGCGGCACTCGGCAGCGACGCACCCGGCGGCACGGTCGCGGGAGCCGGCACCGGCACCGGCGCGGGCCACGTCGGCTCGGGCAGCGCTCAGCCCGCCGGCAGCGGCACCAACCCGCTCGGCAAGGTCGGCATGGGCCTCGGCATCGGGGGTGCCGCCGGCGGCCTCGGCGCGCTGGCGTCCCGCGCGCTGGGCAAGGGCAGCAAGTCCGGCGCGAAGGCCGAGAACGAGACGACCTTGGCCTCGGCCGAAGGGCAGGGCCAGAGCGCCGCTTCGGCGCAGGGCCCGCAGCCGGGCCTCGTCTCGTCCGCGGGCACCATCGGCGGGCAGACGCCGCCGCCGATGAGCCCGGGCATGGGCGGCATGGCGCCGCGCGGTGCCCAGGGCGAGCAGGACGAGGAGCACACGCACGCGTCCTTCCTCATCGAGGCGGACCCGGACGAGGCCTTCGGAGCGAACCAGGCGACCCCGCCGCCGGTCATCGGCGCGTGGTCCGCGGACGACGAAGACCGCTGACAGCAGCCGGGCGCGCGCCGCGCGCCCGGCTCGTCCCTTCCTGGGGGTGGCTCGATGCCGAACGCTGAGCTGCTCACCCCGGTCGAGGTGGACTTCCTGTGGGAGTCCGCCGGGCTGGGTGAGCTGCCGTACCCGCTGCGCATCCGTTCCCACGGCGCGACCGTCGACGAGCGGGCGGTGCTGCGCCGCCGCACGTTGGAGGGGCTCACCGCGCGCGGTCTCGCCGACGGCCGCGGCCGGCCCGAGCCGCACATGGAGGACTACTTCGGCGTGCTGGCCACGCCCGACCTGAGCCTGGACGCCGTCCAGCTGATCGCCCCGGACGCCGAACCGCTGCTCGCGGTCGCCGGCGTGCTGGGCGACCAGGGCCTGCTGGCCGTGCAGGACACCCGCGGCCTGCACCTGCAGCCGTGCCCGTCCGACGGGCTCGCCGGCGCGATCGTCTCGTTGCTGCCGGGTGCCCCGCGCGGCAGCGAGAAGTCGATCACGGTGCCGCGGGATCAGCTGGTGGGCACCCCCGGCGGCGACTTCCGGCAGCGACGCGGCAACGGCGGCGAACGCGTTTCGGCCGACGAGGACCGCAAGGCGCTGGCCCGGCTGCTCGCGCAGCCGCGGCTGCGCGGCGGCCAGATCGGTGCCAACGCCCGGAACCGGCTGGGCGGACGCACCCGCACGCCCGTACTGGGCTGGTTCGACACCGAGACCGGCCGCTACCTCACCAGGGGCACCCGCGGCCACGACGGCCGGGACTGGATCACGATCGCCCCCGCCGACGCCGCCACGCTGCGCCACCTCCTCGGCGAGATGCTCGCGGGAGCCGCGACGACCAGCCCGGTCTGACGACCAGGGTTTCGGCTCCCGGTGGGCGGTTCCTGCCGAACGTGCCGAACCGTCGTGCCGAGCCCGGCCGGCCTCTGGGAGGATCGGTCCGGGTTCTTCGGACGTGCCCAGCCCGCCACCGGAACGCTCCGGTTTTGTCGGTGGTGCGGGCTACGCTGAGCGAGAGTCCGATTCGGGAGAGTGATGATGCAAGAGTTCTTCTCGCCATTGGCGTTCGACTTCCTCTGGGAGTCGGCGCAGGTCGGGGAGCTGCCCTACCCGCTGATCATCCGGTCGCACGGCGCAACGGAGAACGAACGCGTCTCGCTGCGTCACCGCACCGACGTCGAGCTGAAGGCGCGCGGCATCCGCGACCCACGCGGCAGGCTCGCGCCGCCGTTCGAGGATGCCCTGCACCTGCTGGCCTTCGCCCCGCTGACCATCGACGCGCTGCACATCCCGCAGTTCCAGACCCCCACGGTCGGCGTGCTCGCGGCGGCCGACGAGACCAAGGGCGTGCTCGCGATCCAGGACGCCGACGGGATCTGGCTGCGGGACGTCCCGCCGGACGGCCTGGTCTCGGCCGTCGTCGGGGTGCTGCCCGCCGCGCCACGCGGTAGCGAGGCGTCGCTCACGCTCCCGCTGGACGACGCCCTGCACACCGCGCCGATCCGGGTGCCGCTGCCGTCGTCGCCGGGTGAGGAAGAAGACAAACGGCGGGGCCGGACGCGCCGGACGCCGCTGAGCGAACGCCTCACGGCCGATCCGCGCGAGGCGTACGGCCGCATCGCCGGGCAGCCGCGGCAGCGAGGCGGTCAGCTGGCAGCGAACAGCCGGTCGCCGGTCGGGACCAAGCAACGGTCCCGCGTGCTGGCCTGGTTCGACACCGCGACCGGGCGCTACCTGAGCCTCTCCCGCGCAGGTACGGACGGCAGGGAGTGGGTCACGGTCGCCCCCGCCGACCCGGCGACGCTGCGGATCCGGCTGGGCGAGATGGTGAGCAGTGTGTCGGAGGGCACGCGATAGCGTGACCGGCGCGGACACCGGCCGGGAACCCGGGGACGGTATCGCCCGTTGACCTGCGAGAGGCTCACAGGGGATGAACGCGGCAGCGGACGGTACCCTGATGAGCAGGTGTTCAGGCACCACGGGTTGTCAAGATCGTGATGGCGGGTATCACAGGAGCCGCCCAACCAGGGAGGGTCGAGGCCACCAGGGCCGAGTCGTATGAACCGGAAGAGCGTGCTCAGGAACCCACTGCTGTGGATCGTCGCGGGGTTGCTGGCGTTGTTCGCGTACAACACGATCTTCGACAGTGATCGTGGGTACACCCAGGCACCCATCTCGGTGGCGAACTCCCAGATCACCTCGAACAACGTCAAGGAAGCCAGCCTCGAGGACAAGGAACAGCAGGTCAAGCTGCTCCTCTCGAAGCCGATCGACGTCGACGGGCAGCAGACCACCCAGATCATTTCGCAGTACCCGGCCAACGCGGCGCTTGAGATCTACGACAAGCTGCTGGCCGCGAAGAATGGCGACGCCGGGGCCAAGTTCACCACCAAGGTGACCCAGCAGGGCGTGCTGACGCAGATCCTCATCTTCGCCATCCCGCTCGCCCTCATCCTGGGCCTGCTGATGTGGATGATGAACAACGCCCAGGGCGGCGGCAACCGCGTCCTCAACTTCGGCAAGTCCAAGGCCAAGCAGCTGAACAAGGACATGCCCAAGACGACCTTCGGGGACGTCGCGGGTGCCGACGAGGCCGTCGAAGAGCTGTACGAGATCAAGGACTTCCTGCAGAACCCGGCGCGCTACCAGGCGCTCGGCGCGAAGATCCCGAAGGGCGTGCTGCTCTACGGGCCGCCCGGTACCGGTAAGACGTTGCTCGCCCGAGCCGTCGCCGGCGAGGCGGGCGTGCCGTTCTACACGATCTCCGGCTCGGACTTCGTCGAGATGTTCGTCGGTGTCGGTGCTTCGCGCGTCCGCGACCTGTTCGAACAGGCCAAGCAGAACGCGCCGTGCATCATCTTCGTCGACGAGATCGACGCGGTCGGCCGCCAGCGCGGCGCCGGCCTCGGCGGCGGGCACGACGAGCGCGAGCAGACGCTGAACCAGCTGCTCGTCGAGATGGACGGCTTCGACGCCCGTGGCGGGATCATCCTGATCGCGGCCACCAACCGGCCCGACATCCTCGACCCGGCGCTGCTGCGTCCCGGCCGGTTCGACCGGCAGATCCCGGTGTCCGCGCCCGACATGCGCGGCCGTCGCGCGATCCTCGAGGTGCACGCCAAGGGCAAGCCGATCGCTCAGGGCACCGACCTGGGCAGCTTGGCCAAGCGGACCGTCGGCATGTCCGGCGCCGACCTGGCCAACGTCCTGAACGAGGCCGCGCTGCTCACCGCCCGCAAGAACGGGCACGTGATCAGCGACGTCGAGCTCGAAGAGTCCGTCGACCGCGTCGTCGGCGGCCCGGCCCGCAAGAGCCGGATCATCTCCGAGAAGGAGAAGAAGATCACGGCCTACCACGAGGGCGGGCACGCGCTCGCCGCGTGGGCGATGCCGGACATCGAACCGGTCTACAAGCTGACGATCCTGCCGCGCGGCCGCACGGGTGGGCACGCGCTGCTCGTCCCGGAGGACGACAAGGACCTGATGACCCGCTCCGAGATGATCGGGCGGCTGGTCTTCGCGATGGGTGGCCGCACGGCGGAGGAGCTCGTCTTCCACGAGCCCACCACCGGTGCCTCGTCCGACATCGAGCAGGCGACGAAGATCGCCCGCGCGATGGTCACCGAGTACGGCATGAGCGCCCGCCTCGGCGCGGTCAAGTACGGCCAGGAGCAGGGTGACCCGTTCCTCGGCCGGTCGGCCGGACGGCAGGCGGACTACTCGCTCGAGGTGGCGCACGAGATCGACGAGGAGGTGCGCAAGCTCATCGAGACGGCGCACACCGAGGCGTGGCACGTGCTCAACACCTACCGCGACGTGCTCGACGAGCTGGTCATCGAGCTCCTCGAGAAGGAGACGCTGACCCGCAAGGACCTGGAGCGGATCTTCGCGACGGTCGAGAAGCGCCCGCACATCACCGTGTTCAACGAGTTCGGTGAGCGGACGCCGTCGGACAAGCCGCCGATCAAGACCCCGGGCGAGCTGGCGATGGAGCGCGGCGAGCCGTGGCCGCCGCCGGAGAAGGAGAAGCCGGTCCTGAAGCCGGAGCCGACCCCGGTCGGCACCGCGCAGGGCGCGGGCGACCTGCCGGGCGGACCGCCGTACCCGTCGCCGTCCCCGGTCGACCCGAACGCGAACCCGTACGCCCCGCCGCAGCCGGGCGCCTACCCGAACGGCGGCCGTCCCCACAGCGGCCCGAACGGTGGTCCCAACGGCTCGGCGCACTGGCCGCAGAACTACGGCGGCCAGCCGGGCGGCCCGGCAGGCCAGAGCGGCCCGCCGAACTACGGTGCCCCTCCGGGCTGGACGCCCGCGACCTCGCCGGGCGGACAGCCGGGCCAGTCGTGGCGGCCCGGTGGTGACGAACGCCCTCGTGAGCATGGCTGGTTCGCCGACCAAGCCGGCAACCAGCAGAGCGAGGGGGAGCGTCGTGACGTGGACGGACCAGACAAGCCCCAGTGACGCCCTCCGCCCGGTCTTCGATCACGACCGGGCGGAGAAGGCGATCCGCGAGCTCCTCTTGGCCTGCGGCGAAGACCCGGAGCGGGAAGGTCTCAAGGACACCCCCGCCCGGGTCGCCCGCGCGTACAAGGAGATGTTCGCCGGGCTGTACACCGAGCCGGACTCGGTGCTGGACCGCACGTTCGACGAGTCGCACGAAGAGCTGGTGCTGGTCACGGACATCCCGATGTACAGCCAGTGCGAACACCATTTAGTGCCATTCCACGGTGTCGCCCATGTCGGCTACATCCCGAACGCGGCCGGGAAGGTCACCGGGCTCTCCAAGCTCGCCCGCCTGGTCGACCTCTACGCCAAGCGCCCCCAGGTCCAGGAACGCCTGACCTCCCAGGTGGCCGACGCCCTCGTGCGGAAGCTGGAGCCGCGGGGCGTGATCGTCGTGATCGAAGCCGAGCACCTCTGCATGGCCATGCGCGGGATCCGCAAGCCCGGCGCCCGCACCACCACCTCGGCGGTGCGGGGCCAGCTGAAGAACTCGCCGTCGTCCCGGGCGGAGGCGCTCGACCTCATCAAGGCGCGCCGGTGAGCGTGGGGCTTCCCGCGCCCGGCCGGTGCGTCGTGATGGGCGTGCTGAACGTGACGCCCGATTCCTTTTCGGACGGTGGGCGGTACCTCGGGTTCGACCAGGCGCTGGAGCACGCCCACGAGATGTGGGCGCGGGGCGCCGACCTGATCGACGTCGGCGGCGAGTCGACGCGGCCCGGGGCGTCCCGGGTGGACGCCGCCACCGAACTGCAGCGCGTCTTGCCGGTGATCAAGACGCTCGCCGCCGAAGGCGTCGCGCTGTCGGTCGACACCACGCGGGCCGCCGTCGCCACGGCCGCGCTCGAAGCCGGCGCGAAGGTGATCAACGACGTCTCCGGTGGGCTGGCCGATCCGGCCATGGCGCGGGTCGCGGCCGAGGCCGGGGTGCCCTGGGTGCTGATGCACTGGCGCGGGCACAGCCAGGACATGCAGGCGCTCGCGAAGTACGAAGACGTGGTGGCGGACGTGCGCACCGAACTGCTGTCCAGAGTGGACGAGGCGCTCGCGGCCGGGGTCGCCGAGAACGCCATCGTGCTGGACCCCGGGCTCGGGTTCGCGAAGAACGCCGAGCACGACTGGGCGTTGCTGCGCGGGCTGGACTCGTTGCTTTCCCTCGGTTTCCCGGTGCTCGTCGGCGCCTCGCGCAAAAGGTTCCTCGGTCGTCTGCTGTCCGGGAAGGACGGCACCCCGCGGCCGCCGGACGGCCGGGAGGACGCCACCGCCGCGATCTCCGCGCTCGCTGCGGCGGCCGGTGCGTGGGGCGTGCGCGTGCACGAGGTCGGGGCGTCGCTGGACGCGGTCGCGGTGGCCGCCGCTTGGAGGACGGATGGCTGACCGGATCACGCTGACCGGCCTGCGCGTGTTCGGGCACCACGGCGTGTTCGAGCACGAGAAGCGGGACGGCCAGGAGTTCGTCGTCGACGTCACGGTGTGGCTGGACCTCGGGCCGGCCGCCGCGTCGGACGACCTGACCAAGACCCTGCACTACGGCGAGCTGGCCGAGCTGGCGGCGGGGATCGTCGCGGGCGAGCCGTACGACCTGATCGAGAGCGTCGCGGGCAAGATCGCCGGTGAAGTGCTGCGGGACGAGCGCCTGAGCGCGGTCGAGGTGACGGTGCACAAGCCGTCCGCGCCGATTCCGCTGAGCTTCGACGACGTGGCCGTCACGGTCCGGCGCGACCGGTGAGCCGTGCGGTGCTCTCGCTCGGGTCCAACCTGGGCGACCGGCTGGGGTTCCTGCGACTGGCGCTGGACGCGGTGCGGCCGGCGCTGGTCGCCGTGTCGAGCGTGTACGAGACCAAGGCGTGGGGCGTCGAGGACCAGCCGGACTTCCTGAACGCCGTGTGCGTCGTCGACGACCCGGCGCGCGACCACTGGGCGTGGCTGCGCACCGGCCAGGCCGCCGAGCAGGCCGCCGGCCGGGTCCGCGACCTGCGCTGGGGCCCGCGCACCCTCGACGTCGACGTGGTCACCGTGGACGGCGTGACCTCCGAGGACCCGGAGCTGCTGCTGCCCCATCCGGGCACGCCGGACCGCGCGAGCGTGCTGGTGCCGTGGGCGGAGATCGCCCCGGACGCGGTACTGCCGGGCCACGGCCCGATCGCGGCGCTGCTGCGGGCCCGCCCGGCCGCGGAGCTCGCCACGGTCCGCCGCACCGATCTCGCCCTGCGCTGACGCGAAGGCGACATATCGGTGAACCGGAGGTGGCTGTTACCGCTCACCCCCGGTCCGTCGCCGAGCTGCCGTCCTCGTGCGCTCAGCCGCGCAAGGCCGCGATCATGAAACCGACGGCGGGCTGGGTGGTCGGGACCGGCGGCCAGCCGTTGATGGTCGCCAGCAGCTGCCAGTAGCGCTCGGCGCGCGCGTCTCCGCTCGCGGCGAAACGGTCGGCGAGTTCGCGGCGGAACGAGGCCGGCTCCGCGTCCTGGCCGGGGCGCGCGGACGCCGCCGCGATGTCGGCCGCAAGCGCTTGCCCCCGCTCCGACGTGGGGCTTTCCCCGGCGTCCAGAGCTTCCTGAGCGCGGGTGATCCAGGACGTCCAGTGAGTCCGCCAGGCCTCGGCCGGCTGCTGGAACTCGCCGTCCTTGATCTGCTGCGCCTGGGTTTCGCTCATCCCGCGGATCAAGGTCCGGAAGTCCGGGTCCTGGATCAGCTCGGCGAACTCGATCCAGGCCTCGAGCTGCTCGGGCGACGGGTCGTCGGGCAGCTCCGGCTTACCCGAGCGCATCCGCCGGTAGAACTCCTGGTCGACGTCGAGCCCGGCGACCATCTCGTCCCAGAACTCGTCGACCAGCCGCTTGCGCTCCTCGTCGGACATCGACGCGAGACGGTTCATCAGGTTCACTTCCTCCAGTTCGGAATTGCGCTTGGCCACCGCGCGCAGCACCGCCCGGCGCAGCCGCAGCCGCCGGATCTGCTCGTCGAGCGCCTCGACGTGCCGGACCGCCAGCTCGCCGACGGTCGTCGACTGGCTCAAGGCGGCGGAGACCTCGGCCAGGCCGAGACCCAGCTCCCGCAGCGTGCGGACCAGCTCCAGGCGGGCCATCGCCGCCGCGTCGTAGAGCCGGTAGCCGGCGTCCGTCCGCTCGGTCGGCGGCAGGAGGCCTTCGTCCGAGTAGAAGCGGATCGTCTTGACCGGCAGGCCGGTCCGCCGGGACAGCTCGCCGATGGTGAAGGTTGCGGTGGTGCCCACAAGACGCATGATGAACTCTCCAGTCGGTGGAGAGTCAACTCTTTCACGGTACGATTCGAGGCATGCACTTCACTCGGCCCCGTGACCTCGTGGTGGCCGGGCTGCTCGGTCTGGTTCTCGGTTACCTGCTCTTCCAGACGGCCTACGGTTCGCTGCCGCAGCTGCCGCTGCTCGCCGGCGTCACCTTCGCCGTCTTGGCCGTGATCGAGGTCGGGCTGGCGTTCTCGATCCGGTCGCGGATCAAGAACGGCCGCCTCGTTGCCGCGATCGGGGTCGCCCGATCGGTGGCCCTCGCCAAGGCTTCGTCACTGGGCGGAGCGTTCATGGCCGGCGCTTGGCTGGCCGCGCTCGCCTATCTTTTTCCCCGACGTGACGAACTCGTCGCCGCGGTGCTCGACACCCGCGCCGCGGTCGTCGGCGTGGTGTCCGCCGCGGCCCTGGTAGCAGCGGGTTTGTGGCTCGAACACTGCTGCCGGACCCCCCGCGACCACGATCGCGAGCACACCCGCGGGACGACCGGTTAGCGCTGGAATCACACCGCTCGCTGGACCGAGTAGGTCTCGTTCGGATTACGAGCAGGTACGGTGTCAGTCATGACCGGCGTGGGTGACGACTCGCGCGGCCGCCTACTGGGCAGGCCGTGGCTCGTCGTCGGCTTTTTCCTCGCTATCGGAGCCACTCTCGCACTGGTGCTCAGCGACGATCTCCGCTATCTCCGGCTCGGGATCGTCGCGGCCCTCTGGGCTGCCCTGATCGGCGCTTTCCTCGCCGTGAAGTACCGCAAGCACGCGGCACAGAGCGAGGACGCGGTCGCCGAGGCGCAGGCTGTGTACGAATTGGAGCTGGAACGCGAGATCGCGGCCCGGCGTGAGTACGAGCTGGAGATGGAGGCGGAGAAAAGCTCTGTGGCCGACTCCAAGGGACGCGAGGAGCTGGAGGCGCTGCGCGCCGAGGTGTCCGCGCTACGCGACAGTCTCCAGTCACTGTTCGGCGGCGAGGTGCTGCTCGAACGCGTCGCGCTGACCGCGCAGGCGACCCGGATGCGCAAGGTGTCCGACGAGAACCGGATGATCCCCGACGGCGGGCCGAAGAAGAAGCCCGCCCAGCTGATGGCCGGGAAGAAGCCGGTGGTCGAGGGCGGCGAGCGGCCGACCGAGCTGATCGACCGCGTCCTCGACGAGCGCCGCCGCAAGGCCTCGGGCGGGAAGCCCGCGAACGGCAAGGGCCTCGGCAAGGGGAAGGGCTTCGGCGGCAAGCCTGCCCCGAAGGTTCCGGCGAACGTCTCCGTGCAGAGCACCCAGCAGATGGCCCGGCCGAAGCCGCTGAGCGAGCGCCGTCCGCCGGTGCCGCCGGTGGACCCGGCGCTGAACGCCGCGCAGCGCGAGCTGAAGGCCGCCGAGCTGCGGGCCGAGGCGGCGCGCCGCCAGGCCGAGTCGCAGCCGATGCGCTTGCCGAAGCCCGACGAAGTCGCCATGACACCGCCCGAGCGCCGTCCGGAGGCCGCGGCCGAGCCGCAGCGCCGGGACACGCCGCGGCCCCCCGAGCCCAAGACCGAGATCCGGCGTCCGGCGGACCCGAACACCGAGATCCGCCGCCCGCCGGAGCCGAAGACGGAGATCCGCCGTCCCGAGCCGCCGCCCGCGCGCCGGGCGGAGATGTCCCGCCCGATGATGCGGCCCGCCGAGGTGTCCCGTTCGGACCTTCCGCGGGTCGAGGCGTCACGGCCGGAGACCCCGCGGGCCGAGATGTCGCGTTCGGACCTTCCGCGCGTCGAGATGTCGCGCCCGGATATCCCGCGCGTCGAGATGTCGCGCCCGGATATCCCGCGGGTGGAGATGTCGCGTTCGGACATTCCCCGGGTGGAGGTGTCGCGGCCCGATATCCCGCGGGTGGAGATGTCGCGCCCGGACATTCCGCGCGTCGAGATGTCGCGTTCGGACATCCCGCGGGTGGAGATGTCGCGCCCGGACATCCCGCGGGTGGAAATGTCCCGGCCGGACATCCCCCGCGTCGGCGGCCAGCCGAACGGCGGAGGCCAGCTGAACGGTGGCGGCCAGCTGAACGGTGGCCAGCCGAACGGCGGGCGTCCCGACCCTCGCAAGGCCCCTGAACCGCCGCGACCGGCACCGGGCCGTCCGGCGGCTCCGCCGCCGCCGAAGCCGTCCGAAATGTCGCGGTCGGACATCCGGCCGGTCAAGGACCTGAGCGCGGCCTTCCAGAACCGCGACGACTTCGCCGAGCGTCAGCGGCCTAACCGGCCGAAGCCGCCCGAGCCGAAGCAGGCTCCGCCGCCGATGCCCCGGGACGCCACGGCGTCCCGGACCAACCTCCCGCCGGTCGTCCCGCCGACGACGCCGGTGCCGAGCAGCAACCCGGCGCCGCGGCAGCCGTCGCGCACCGACCTGCCCCCGGTGGTGCCGCCGACCACGCCGGTCCCGGCCGCCGACGGCCGTCGTCCGTCGCGGCTGGAGCAGTTCTCGCGGGCCGACATGTCGCCGATCCTCGAGGAGCCGCCGCCGTCCCGGCACGGTTCGCACCGTGCGCCCGCGGAGGCCGCCCAGGCCGCCGCGCCGACGGCGAACCCGACGTTGCCGGAGTCGGTCCGCAACTTCCAGGGTGGATCCGGTGGCCGTCGCCGCAAGCCGGACGACTCGCAGCAGCTGCCCGCGGTGCCCGCGCCGGAGCCACCGGGCTCCGGCCGCCGCCGTCGCCCGGACGGCGAGCCGCCGGCCTGGGAAGGCATGGTCGCCGAACGGGCCTCGATGTCCCGCCGCAACATGACCCCGGTCGACCCGGCGGACGTCGAGCAGCAGAACGGCAACGGTCACAACGGCGCCCACAACGGCGCCCACAACGGCCGTCGCGCGGCCGAGCCCGCACCGGGCAGCGGTTCGCACGCGGCGGGCCGCTCGGTGAGCGAGCTGCTGGCGGCAAACGGCGGCACCGGCGCGACGCCGCGTCGACGCAGGCGCGCGGAGGACTGAGCCTGAGCCTGGGTGGAGCGCCGGTCAGCGGCTTGCCGCACCGGGCGGGCACAGGTGCGCGCGAGGACCGGCGGCCGTAGTACCCAGGTGAACCCGGCGCCGCCGTGCGAGAGCTGAGGCGGCATTCCGGTCCTTCTGCGCGCTGCGTAGGGTGACCCGCTGTGAGCGGAACCCTCTCGCCCGCGACGGGGCTGGATCGCGGACGGCGGCCCCGCCGGGTCACCGTGTTGCTGCCGGTGCTCGGGCTGATCGTGGTGGCCCTGTGCGGCCTCTTCCTGTTCGGGCTCGTCACCGCGCGGGTCGGCCCACTCGCCGTCACCATCGGGGTGCTGGCCGCGCTCGTGCCGGTCGCCGGCGTTGTCGCGGGCTTTCTCTGGGTCGACCGGTGGGAGCCCGAGCCCGCGAAGTTCCTCCTCCTCGCCTTCGCCTGGGGCGCCTGCATCGCGACGATCACCGCACTGCTCATCAACACCACCGCCGAGGCCGTCGGGGACGAGCTGCTCGGCACCGGCAACGGCAACACGCTCGCCGCGCTCGTCTCCGCTCCCGTCGTCGAGGAGGCCGCGAAGGCGCTCTTCGTGCTGCTCATCCTCTGGCGGCGCTCCAGCGAGTTCGACGGCGTCGTGGACGGTGTCGTCTACGCCGGGTTCAGCGCCGCCGGGTTCGCCTTCACCGAGAACATCTACTACTTCGGCCGCGCGTTCGCCGACTACGGCTTCGGCGATGGGCACAGCCAGGGCGTCATCACGGCGTTCTTCCTGCGTGGCGTGCTCGCGCCGTTCACGCACCCGCTGTTCGCGGTGCTCACCGGCATCGGGATCGGCATCGCCGCGCGGACGACCACCAAGGCGCTGAAGATCGTCGCGCCGATCGCCGGCTACCTCGCCGCCGTCTGCCTGCACGCTCTGTGGAACAGCGCCGCGCTGCTCGGCGGGTCGAAGTTCCTCACCGTCTACTTCCTGATCATGCTGCCGCTGTTCTTCGGTGTGGTCTACCTGGTCGTCCTGCAGCGGAAACGGGAGCAGCGGATCATCGCCGCCGCCCTGCCGCACATGGCCGCGGCGCGCTGGATCGCGCCGTCGGAGGTCGACCTGCTGGCCAGCCTGCCCGGCCGCCGGGCCTGGCGCCGCCAGGCGAAACGCCAGTCCGGGAAACGGGCTGCCCGCGCCGTCGCCGTGTACCAGGCGAGCGTGACGGAGCTGGCGTTCCTCGACCGGCACCAGCTCACCAGCGACACCGACCGGCAACGCCAGCAGGAGCTGCTGCGCACGTTGAAAGCCGCACGCGCCGAGGCGACGCGCCTCGCCGACGAGGCCGGCCGCGGGTGAACCGGTCCGGGTGAAGCTGGTCACCCGGGCTCAACGGCGCCTGCCTGCCCGAGTTAGTCTCGCGCCGTCGTCCGGTACCCGGAGCGGGACTGGAACGAGAGCAGAGGGAGTCTGCGAACCATGAGCGTCCACAGGCGCGCGCCATGATGAGGCCAGCTCGCCTCGCGGTCGGTGTCGTTTCCGCCGGCCGGGTGGGCAGCGTGCTCGGTGCCGCGCTGGCCCGGGCGGGGCACACGGTGGTCGCCGCGTCCGGCTTGTCCGCTTCGTCGCTGGCCCGAGCCGAACGCCTCCTTCCCGACGTGCCCCTCCTGCCGCCCGACGAAACCGTGCGGCTGGCGGACCTGGTGCTGCTCGCCCTCCCCGACGACGCGCTGGCCGGGATGGTGCGCGGGCTCGTCGCCACCGAGTCGCTGCGGCCCGGGCAGATCGTCGTGCACACCTCCGGCGCGCACGGCATCGACGTGCTGGCCCCCGTCGCCGACGCCGGCGCCCTGCCGCTCGCCCTGCACCCGGTGATGACGTTCACCGGCCGCGCGGAGGACCTCGAGCGGCTGGCGGCGTGCAGCATCGGCGTCACGGCGGCCGAGGACGACGAGGCGGCGTGGCACGTCGGCGAAGCACTGGCCGTCGAGATGGGTGCGGAGCCGGTGCGGATCCCCGACTCCGCGCGAGCGCTCTACCACGCTGCGTTGGCCCACGGCGCGAATCACCTGATGGCACTGGTCGCCGACTGCGCCGACCTGTTGCGCCAAGCCGGAATCGGGCAATCCGAACGCCTGGTGGCACCACTGCTTTCGGCGGCGTTGGATAATGTGCTGCGACACGGCGACCGCGCCCTCACCGGCCCGGTCGCGCGTGGCGATCTCGGCACTGTCCGCAAGCACCTCGCGGTGCTGGCGGACCGGGCGCCGGATGTGGCGCCGGCCTACCGGGCGCTGGCCAAGCGCACGGTGGCGCGTTCGACGGCTGCCGGGCTGCTGGACACCGCGGCCGCCGAAGACCTCACCGAACTCCTCGACGATTCCGCCGAAGGGCACCAAGACCAGTGACTACACCGAAATTCAGTCGCGGCACGTTGAACACCTTCGCGGCGCCCGAGCAGATGAGCCAGGTCAGCCGGGCTCTGCACGGCGTCGGCCGCAAGCTGGCCCTCGTGCCGACCATGGGCGCCCTGCACGCCGGGCACCGTGAGCTGATCCGCCGTGCGAAGCGGCTGCCGAACACCGTCGTGGCCACCTCGATCTTCGTGAACCCGCTGCAGTTCGGCGCGGGCGAGGACTTCGAGGCGTACCCGCGCCCGCTGGAGGCCGACCTCGCCGTGCTCGGCGAGGACCGCGTCGAAATCGCGTTCACCCCGGCCGCCGACGCCCTCTACGCCGAGGGCGCCACGGTCACCGTGCACCCCGGCCCGCTCGGCGACCAGCTCGAGGGCGCCGCCCGGCCCGGCCACTTCGCGGGCGTGCTCACCGTCGTGGCGAAGCTGTTCAACCTGCTGCGCCCGGACTACGCCTTCTTCGGCGAAAAGGACTACCAGCAGCTGGTGCTGATCAAGCGGATGGTGCGTGACCTGAACATCGACACGCGCGTCATCGGGGTGCCGACGGTGCGGGAGCGGGACGGGCTCGCGTTGTCGTCGCGCAACGTCTACCTGACGCCCGAGCAGCGGGAAGACGCCATCGTCCTGTCGGCTGCGCTCACCGCGGGCGCGTTCGTCGGCCGGGACGGTGCCGAAGCGGTCCTCGAGACCGCGTGGAAGACCCTCGCCGCGCGTCCCGCGGTCGAGGTGGATTACCTGGAGTTGAGGGGAACCGACCTCGGGCCGGCGCCCGTCGATGGTGAAGCACGACTGTTGATCGCGGCTCGGGTGGGGAGTACCCGGCTGATCGACAACGTTCCGGTGTTGCTCGGCGCTTCGGTGGAGCACCCAGCACGCCCGGAGTGGGACGCAGGGGAATAGGAGTCCACGATGTACCGCACGATGCTCAAGTCGAAGATCCACCGAGTCACCGTCACCCAGGCCGACCTGCACTACGTCGGTTCGGTGACGGTCGACGAAGACCTGATGGAGGCCGCGGACCTGCTGCCGGGGGAACAGGTGTCCATTGTGGACGTCACCAACGGGGCGCGGCTGGAGACCTACGTCATCAAGGGTGAGCGGGGCAGCGGGGTGCTCGGCATCAACGGCGCCGCGGCCCACCTGGTGCACCCGGGTGACCTGGTCATCCTGATTTCGTACGGCCAGATGGACGACGCCGAAGCGGCGACGTACGAACCACGCGTGGTGTTCGTCGACGCGGACAACCGGATCGTCCACCGGCACACCGATCCGGGTTACGCGCCGGAAGGGTCCGGGTTGCTGTCCGGCACGGTGACCCTGCCGCCGGACGAGGAGACAGCCGTCTTCCCGGTCGCCGAGACGGCGGACGCCCGTCGCCTCGACGCGTTGCTGCACGCGGAAAGCTGACAGGCTTGCTGCTCACCGTCGACGTCGGCAACACGAACATCGTCCTGGGGCTGTGGTCCGGTAGCACGCTGGTCGGTGACTGGCGGATGCGGACGGACGCGCGCAGCACGGCCGACGAGCTGGCGTTGACGGTCCGCGGGCTGCTCGGCCCGCACGCGGACGCCGTGTCCGGGATCAGCGCGTTGTCGACGGTGCCGGCGGTGCTGCGCGAGCTGCGGGTGATGCTCGGCCGGTACTACGACGGGGTGCCGAAGATCGTGGTCGAGCCGGGCGTGCGCACCGGCGTGGCGCTGCTGGTGGACAACCCGAAGGAGGTGGGCGCGGACCGGCTGGCGAACACCTTGGCCGCGCACCACCTCCACAGCGGCACCGCGTGCGTGGTGGTCGACTTCGGCACGTCGACGAACGTGGACGCGATCTCGGCCCGCGGCGAGTTCCTGGGCGGCGCGTTCGCCCCGGGCATCGAGATTTCGGTGGACGCCCTGGCGGCGCGCGCGGCGGCGCTGCGGAAGGTCGAACTGGTCCCGCCGCGGTCGGTGATCGGCAAGAACACGGTGGAGTGCCTGCAGTCGGGGATCCTGTACGGCTTCGCGGGTCAGGTGGACGGGCTGGTGCGCCGGATCGTCCGGGAGCTGTCCCCGGGCGGCACGGAACCGGTGGCGGTGCTGGCGACGGGCGGCCTGGCGCCGCTGGTGATCGGCGAGTCCGAGACGATCACCGAGCACGTGCCGGATCTGACCCTGCTCGGGCTGCGGCTGGTTTACGAGCGCAACATCCGTTCTTGAGCTGCTCACCGCCGCCGGGCGCGCAGTGCCCAGGTGATCAACGGCAGGTCGAACTCGCCGTCCGCCGTGGCCGGATTCGTGGTCAGGAACCGCCGGAGCCGGCCCAGCACCGCCGCCGACTCCTCCGGGGCCGAGACGATCACGAGTGAATACGTCGCGATCGTTTCCAGCAGGCTCTCCGCGGTGCGCCGTTGCGCATGGCGAAACCGAGCGCTTTCGAACGGCTCGAACGCCGGGTGCGTCGCCCCGCGCATATCTTCGACGCTCGCCGGACGGCGGCCGCCGTCGCGGGCCAGTTCGGTGAACTCGGCGACCCACGGCACCGATTCGTCTTCGTAGTTCCACATCGGCACGCACACGCCACCTGGGCGCAGTACGCGGCCGATCTCCGTCATTGCCGCGGGGACGTCGAACCAGTGGAACGCCTGGCCGATGAAAACCGCGTCCACGCCGGCGTCCGGCACCGGGATCTGCTCCGCCCGCCCCGCCAGTGACCTCGCCGACGGCACGGTCCGCTCGAGTTGCGCGCGCATTTCCGGGTCGGGTTCGACCGCGGTGACGTCGAGCCCGAGCGCGGCCAGGCCGAGGGTGAGTTTGCCGGTTCCGGCGCCGAGATCGAGCACCCGGCGCGGCGTTCCGCCGGCCCCGGAAAGGCCCCACTCGATCGCTTCCCGGGGGTAATCGGGCCGGTGCCGGGCGTACGCGGCGGCGCGGGCGCCGAAGGAAGAAGCCTGCTGCGCACGGAGGCCGGGAGTGGGTTCGCTCACCCGTCCCAGGTTAATCGGCGAAAGGGGAAAGGTACTGCGCCGATCGTTACCGATCCGGCCGGCAGTCACGGCGGAACGGGTGCCCGTAAGCGGGTTGGCGCCGGACCGTGTCCGCCTGCTTTCGGCCGGATCGGTAATCCGGTTGGCGTAGCGCGCAGCGGGGTTCGTACGCTATGGCCATGACCGAAAACCCCGCTTCCACCAGCGAGCCCGCCGAAGACGAACTGCCCGAGCAGATGCGGGTGCGCCGGGAGAAGCGCGACCGGATCCTCGCGGAGGGTATCGATCCTTACCCGGTGGAGGTACCTCGGACGCACTCGCTCGCCGAAGTGCGCGCGGCGCATTCCGGGCTGCCCGCCGACACCGCCACGGGCGAGCAGGTCGGCGTCACCGGCCGGGTGATGTTCCTGCGCAATACGGGCAAACTGTGCTTCGCGAGCCTCCGCGAGGGCGACGGCACCGAACTGCAGGCGATGATCAGCCTGGCGAAGGTCGGCGAGGACGCGCTGGCGGCGTGGAAGTCCGACGTCGACCTCGGCGACCACGTGTTCGTGCAGGGCGAGGTCATCACGTCCAAGCGCGGCGAGCTGTCCGTGATGGCCGACGCGTGGCGCATCACGTCGAAGGCGCTGCGCCCGCTGCCGACCGCCCACAAGGAGCTGGCCGAGGAAACGCGGATCCGCCAGCGCTACGTCGACCTCATCATGCGCCCGCGCGCGCGGGACGTCGTGCGCACGCGGGCCGGCGTCGTCCGGTCGCTGCGGGAGTCGTTCCACCGCCGCGGATTCACCGAGGTCGAGACGCCGATGCTGCAGTCGCTGCACGGCGGCGCCGCGGCCCGTCCCTTCGTCACGCATTCCAACGCGTTCGACATGGAACTCTTCCTGCGGATCGCGCCGGAGCTCTACCTCAAGCGCTGCGTCGTCGGCGGCATCGAGAAGGTTTTCGAGATCAACCGCAACTTCCGGAACGAGGGCAGCGACTCGTCGCACTCGCCGGAGTTCGCGATGCTCGAGTACTACGAGGCCTACGCCACGTACGACACGAACGCGGTGATGACGCGGCAGCTGATCCAGGAGGCCGCGCAGTCGGTGCTGGACTCTCTGGTCGTCACGCTGCCGGACGGTTCGGACTACGACCTGTCCGGCGAATGGACCACACTCGGAATGTACGAGTCGTTGTCCGATTCCCTCGGCGAAGAGGTGACGCCGGAGACGCCCGCGGCCAAGCTGCTCGGATTCGCGCAGGCCAGGGGCCTGGAAGTGGACCCGAAGCTGGGGCACGGGAAGCTCGTGGAGGAACTGTGGGAGCACCTCGTCGGAGATCACCTCCACGCCCCGACGTTTGTCCGTGATTTTCCGCTGGAGACCTCGCCATTGACGAGGCAGCACCGCTCCCGGGCCGGTGTGGCCGAGAAGTGGGACCTCTACGTGCGCGGATTCGAACTCGCCACCGGATACTCCGAGCTGGTCGATCCGGTCGTCGAACGGGAACGCCTCACCGAACAGTCCCTGCTGGCCGCACAGGGCGATAGCGAAGCCATGCGGCTGGACGAGGATTTCCTCCGTGCCCTGGAGTACGGAATGCCGCCGAGCGGCGGTGTCGGAATGGGGATCGACCGGCTGCTCATGGCGCTGACCGGTCTCGGTATCCGGGAGACGATCCTCTTCCCGCTGGTACGACCTGAATAACCCGGCCGTGTGAGGATAGCGACCGGTTATGGATATGAGATTTGCGCTGCACTCCCGAAGCGGGTACTAATGTTCTAGACAAAGTCTTCTGTCCCGGGGCTCGCCCCGTACCAGATCCCCGTACCAGATCATTGAGTAAGCCCCGCAGGAGGAATCGGATGGCACAGAAGGTGCTCGTCTCGCTGGTCGACGACCTCGACGGCAGTGAGGCGGAAGAGACCGTCGAGTTCGGTTTGGACGGAGTCAGCTACCAGATCGATCTCTCCTCGGAAAACGCCGAGGAGCTGCGGGACGCGCTCGCTCAGTATGTGGAGCACGCTCGTCGTGCGGGCGGTCGCAAGCGCGCTTCGGTTCGCCCGGTCGCGGGTAAGGGCCCCGCTCGCCCGGCCGCCGTCGACCGTGAGCAGAACCAGGCCATCCGATCGTGGGCGCGCAAGAACGGTTACGCGGTTTCCGACCGCGGCCGTATCCCCTCCGAGGTCGTCGAGGCTTACCACAAGAAAAACTGAAGATTGTTCACACCGGCCGCGTGAGTGGTCGGCGGCGGGTCGCTGACCAGCAGTTATCCGTGCGTCGGTGGGGCGTGGCCAATCTGGTGGACGCGGGGTTTCCAGCGGTGGCCGCCGGGCGAATTTTCGCCCGGCGGCTTTCTTCATGTCCGATTGCTGTCCGGTGCCCGTTCGGGCGCCGCGGGGACGGTTCGCGCTGTTCGGGCGTACTCGGCGGGCGACTGACCGGTCACCGTCCGGAAATCGCGGATGAAGTGCGACTGGTCGCTATAGCCCAGTCGAACCGCCAGACCGGCGTAATCGGGTTGTCCTTCCGTGACGAGTCGCTGCGCTGCGTCATTGAGCCGGTATATCCGGATCGCCCACTTGGGCGGACAGCCGACGTGTTCGGCGAACACCCGCTGGACAGACCGGGTGGTTAGTCCAGTATCGGCACACAGTTGCGCCACCCGGGTAATTCCCGGATCCCGTGCGATTGTTTCCACCGCATCCGCTGCCTCCCGCGCGGCCGGCGACAGCTTCACAGGATTTGCGATCAGCAAGTTGTCGACCGCATGGACCATATGCGCGTCGTCGTCGGCCGTGCGCACCGATTCCGCGGCCGCCGCGGCCGCCGGTCCGAAAACGTCCGTGAGCGGGACAGCCCGGTCGGCGATGTCACGCACCGGGCCGCCGAGGAACGCGCGGAAGGTGCCCGGCCGGAATCGCGCACCCAAACCCTGGACGCGGCCCTCCAGACGGTGGAAAAAGACGTCGCGGGCCGGGCCGTGGACGCCGGAGGCGCCGGGGAAGAACGTCACGTGCACCGCGAGGTTCGGCAGCACCCGCTGCTCGTACGGCGGTTTGCCGCGCCGGTCCCAGCGCAGGACCCAGTGGTATTCGACGAATTCTGCGAGTTCGGGCGCGGGTGGGTGCCGGGTCAGCGTGAACATCGTGCGCGCGGTCGCCTCGGCCACGATGCCGCGCGGGATCCGGTGCGTCACCAGCCCACCGTAGCTGTCGCGTTCCTTCAAGACGCTTCGCGGCCGGCAGGGTTGGATCACCGCATGACTGCCGAGTTGCTGCGCCCCGCCGCGGCCGGATTCCTCCGGGTCGCCCACGCGGTCCCCGACCTGACCGCACCCACGCCGTGCGCCGGGTACGACGTCCGCGGGCTGCTCAACCACCTTCTGTACTGGGGCCCGTGGCTCATCGCCGCCGGACGGCGCGAGGACCCGCCCGCCCCGGCCGCCGGCGAGGCGGAGGCGGCGCTGGTGACCGGCGACTGGCGCGCGGCACTGGAGAAGCAGACGGAGACCCTCGTGGAGGTGTTCGGGACACCCTCGGCGTGGACCGGCACGACCGCACTGGGCGCGGCCCCGATGCCGTCGGCGGTGGTCGGCGCGATGGTCCTGGGCGAGTTCGTCCTGCACGGCTGGGACCTGGCCAAGGCGAGCGGCCAGGAGTTCGGCTGTGCTCCCGAGGCGGCGGCCGTGGTGCACGAGTCGGCGGTGGCGATGGGCGAGCGGGCGCGGTCCGCCGGGGTGTACGGGCCGGCGGTCGAGGTGGCCGCCGATGCTTCGCCGCTGGAGCGGGCGCTGGGTACGGCCGGGCGGGACCCGGCCTGGAAGGCCTGACCCGGCTGTCCACGGCGAGACCAGGCCGTTGCGGGGCCGTCCGCTACCGCGGGCAGGTGCGGGGGCAGCCGTCGCACTCCGGCGACGACGGGAGCAGGTACGAAAAGCAGCAGCTCTCGCGGCGGCGCGTCCACTCGCGGTGGCCGTCCGGGCCCTCCGCCAGGCGCAACGTCGAGGCCGACGTCAGCGGTGGGTACCGCGCGTCGAGCACCAGGGCCGCGTCCGCGACGCCCGCGCCCTCCGCTTCCGGGGTTCCGCCCTGGCGGCCCGCCCACCACAGCGAGTTCTCCAGCGCATCCGTGGCCGCGGCCCAGAGCGTGCGGCGGCCCAGCCTGCTGACCGGCGCGTACGCCCGGACGAACTGGGCCGCGTGGGCCAGGTAGCGGGCCCGCAGGACCGCCGCCAGCGCCCGCTCGTCCCGGACCACCGTGGCCTCCGGGCGGGCCGAGCCGGGGTCCGTCGGGAGGCAGTGGAACGCGTCACCCAGCACCGCCATGCCGTCCGGGTGCGGGCGGTCGTCGGCCAGGCGGAACGCCAGCTCCGCCGGCTTCAGCGACGGCACACGCCGCTCGTGGTGCAGCAGCAGCGCGCCGACGTACGCCGGTACGTGCAGGTACCACGTCAGTACCCAGCTGGCGGTCGTGCTGGACGGTGTCGCGTCGTGCTCGCGCAGCAGCCAGTCGCCGAGGAGGCCGCGCCACTCGTCGAAGTACGCGGGCGTCTCCAGCAGCTCCGAGCAGCGGATCCAGCCCACCGGGACGTCCCGGCGCAGCTCACTGCGCTCCTGCAGGCCGGAGACCCGCCGCAACGACGACGCGAGGCCGTCGCCGACCTCACGTGCGTCACGGAACGACCGCTGCTGGTTCAACCGCGGCCCTCCTCGAAGCGCCGTAGTGGATTAGGCCTGCCTAACCTTACACGGTGCCGGGCTCTCCGCCAATCGGGTGGCCGCCCCGGCCGGCACTCCCAGCTTGCGGACTGTTCGCGGTGAGCGGACACCGCGCGGATGGCGGAATCCACGTGGCCGTTCGCACGTTGTGCTTGACGTAAAGGTGCAGGGCAACCTGATGATGGAAGCATCCGGAAGACCCCACGTCCGGGTGCGGGAAAGACCGCGAACAGCCGTAGTGGTACGCCAGCGCGACGAGTTGGCTACTAGAGTGGTCTCACGGTGCTGAATCCATCGCGGTGAAAGCACGATGGACAACGAGCCGCCGGCGCAGCAGTCGAGGGAGTGCACATGTTTGAAAGGTTCACCGACCGCGCGAGGCGGGTGGTTGTGCTGGCTCAAGAAGAAGCCAGGATGCTCAACCACAACTACATCGGCACCGAGCACATCCTCCTGGGTCTGATCCACGAGGGTGAGGGTGTCGCCGCCAAGGCACTGGAGTCACTGGGCATCGCCCTGGAGGGCGTGCGCCAGCAGGTCGAAGAGATCATCGGCCAGGGCCAGCAGGCGCCGAGCGGGCACATCCCGTTCACGCCGCGCGCCAAGAAGGTGCTGGAGCTGTCACTGCGCGAAGCGCTGCAGCTCGGCCACAACTACATCGGCACCGAGCACATCCTGCTCGGCCTGATCCGCGAGGGCGAGGGCGTCGCCGCGCAGGTCCTGGTCAAGCTGGGAGCGGACCTCAACCGGGTCCGCCAGCAGGTGCTGCAGCTGCTCTCGGGCTACCAGGGCGGCAAGGAGTCCACCGAAACCGGTTCCGGCCGCGGTGAGGGCACCCCGTCGTCGTCGCTGGTCCTCGACCAGTTCGGCCGCAACATGACCGTGCTCGCCCGCGAGGGCAAGCTCGACCCGGTCATCGGGCGCGGCAAGGAGATCGAGCGGGTCATGCAGGTGCTGTCCCGCCGGACCAAGAACAACCCGGTGCTCATCGGCGAGCCCGGCGTCGGCAAGACCGCCGTCGTCGAGGGCCTCGCGCAGAGCATCGTCAAGGGCGAGGTGCCCGAGACGCTCAAGGACAAGCAGCTCTACACGCTGGACCTGGGCTCCCTGGTCGCCGGCTCCCGCTACCGCGGTGACTTCGAAGAGCGCCTGAAGAAGGTGCTCAAGGAGATCAAGACCCGCGGCGACATCATCCTGTTCATCGACGAGCTGCACACGCTGGTCGGGGCGGGTGCCGCCGAGGGTGCGATCGACGCGGCTTCGATCCTGAAGCCGATGCTCGCCCGCGGTGAGCTGCAGACGATCGGCGCGACCACGCTCGAGGAGTACCGCAAGTACATCGAGAAGGACGCCGCCCTCGAGCGCCGGTTCCAGCCGATCCAGGTCGGCGAGCCGTCGCTGGAGCACACGATCGAGATCCTGAAGGGCCTGCGTGACCGGTACGAGGCGCACCACCGCGTCTCGATCACCGACTCGGCGCTGGTCGCCGCCGCGACCCTGGCGGACCGGTACATCAACGACCGGTTCCTCCCGGACAAGGCGATCGACCTGATCGACGAGGCCGGCGCCCGGATGCGCATCCGGCGGATGACCGCGCCGCCGGACCTGCGCGAGTTCGACGAGAAGATCGCGAACGTCCGCCGCGACAAGGAGTCCGCGATCGACGCGCAGGACTTCGAGCGGGCCGCCCGCCTGCGTGACGAGGAGAAGACCCTCCTCGGCCAGAAGGGCGAGCGGGAGAAGCAGTGGAAGGACGGCGACCTCGACGTCGTCGCCGAGGTCGACGACGAGCAGATCGCGGAGGTGCTGGCCAACTGGACCGGCATCCCGGTGTTCAAGCTGACCGAGGAGGAGACCACCCGGCTGCTGCGCATGGAGGACGAGCTCCACAAGCGCATCATCGGCCAGGAGGACGCGGTCAAGGCCGTCTCGCAGGCGATCCGCCGTACGCGGGCCGGTCTGAAGGACCCGAAGCGCCCGTCGGGCTCGTTCATCTTCGCCGGCCCGTCCGGTGTCGGTAAGACCGAGCTCTCCAAGGCGCTGGCGGCGTTCCTGTTCGGCGAGGACGACGCGCTCATCCAGATCGACATGGGCGAGTTCCACGACCGCTACACCGCTTCGCGGCTCTTCGGTGCCCCTCCGGGCTACGTTGGCTACGAAGAGGGCGGCCAGCTGACCGAGAAGGTGCGGCGCAAGCCGTTCTCGGTGGTCCTGTTCGACGAGATCGAGAAGGCGCACCAGGAGATCTACAACACGCTCCTGCAGGTGCTGGAAGACGGCCGCCTGACCGACGGTCAGGGTCGCACGGTCGACTTCAAGAACACGGTCCTCATCTTCACGTCCAACCTGGGCACCTCGGACATCTCGAAGTCCGTCTCGCTCGGGTTCGCCGGGTCCAACGACACCGGCACCCGGTACGAGAAGATGAAGCAGAAGGTCAACGAGGAAATGAAGAAGCATTTCCGCCCGGAGTTCCTGAACCGGATCGATGACATCATCGTGTTCCACCAGCTGACGCAGGACCAGATCATCATGATGGTCGACCTGATGATCGGCCGCGTGGAGAAGCAGCTCAAGGCCAAGGACATGGAGCTGGAGCTGACCGGGAAGGCCAAGGCCCTCCTGGCCAAGCGCGGCTTCGACCCCGTCCTCGGCGCCCGCCCGCTGCGTCGCACGATCCAGCGGGAGATCGAGGACCAGCTGTCGGAGAAGATCCTCTTCGGCGAGGTCGAGCCCGGCCAGATCATCCTGGTCGACGTCGAGGGCTGGAGCGGCAACCCGGAGGACAAGGACGACCAGGCGAAGTTCACCTTCCGCGGTGAGCGCCGTCCGTCGTCCATCCCGGATGCCCCGCCGGTGAGCATCGGCGCCGGTCACGAGGAGCAGGGCGGCGAAGCCGAAGGCGAGTGATCTCGGTTCGCCTGAGTAACGCCGGAAGGGCGGTTCCCCACTGCGGGAGCCGCCCTTTCGGCGTGCTGGGCTTTCGCCTGGCTCGGCTTCGTGAGGCAGCCAGACCGAGCCGGCGCGGCGGAGGGGCGGCACCGTCTCGGCCGCCGAACGGGACTCTGCCTGAGGGAAGCGGCGCCTCTCGCCCGTGAGACGATGCCCGCGGGCTTGGGAGGGGACCGCTGTGGACGTGCTGTCGATCGACTTCGGGACGTCCAGCACGGTCGGTGTCCTCTCCGCCTTCGGCCGCGGGCCGCGGGCCATCGAGGTCGATGGGTCCGCCACCATGTCTTCCGCCGTCTACGTCAACGATGACGGCCTGCTCGTCGTCGGGCAGGACGCCGAGCGGCGGGCGCGGCTCGATCCCAGCCGGTTCGAACCCAACCCCAAGCGGCGCATCGACGAAGGCCACTTGACGCTCGGCCAGGCCGACATCGCCATCGCCGACGCCTTCGCCGCGGTTCTGCGCCGGGTCGGCGAGGAAGCCGGACGGCAGCTGGGCCGTCCGCCCGCGCAGACGCGGATCGCGCACCCCGCCGGCTGGGGCGCCGACCGGCAGGAAGTCCTCCGGGCCGCCGCGGTGAAGGCCGGGCTCGCCGACGTCCGGCTGATCCCCGAGCCGGTGGCCGCCGCCGCGCACTACGCGAGCCTGGGGGGCCGGGCCAGGGGGCCCATCGGCGTCTACGACCTCGGTGCCGGCACCTTCGACTGCGCCGTCGTCGGCGTGACGCAGCAGGGCTTCACCGTGCTCGCCGAGGACGGCCTGCCCGACCTCGGCAGCCTCGACATCGACCAGGCCTTGCTCGTCCACATCGGCCGCTCGGTCTCGCACGCCGATCCGGCGCAGTGGCAACGCCTCCTGCGCCCGCAGACCACCGCCGACCGCCGCTCCCGGCGGGCCCTGCTGCAGGACGTCCGCGACGCCAAGGAAAGCCTCTCGCGGCACGCGCGGACCCACGTGCCGATGCCCGAGCCGTTCGGCGACGTCCTCGTCAGCCGGGACGAGCTCGAAGCGCTCGTGCGGCCCAGCCTGCTGCGCAGCGCCGAACTGCTCGCCGCGACGATCGGCCGGGCCGGGCTGAGTCCCGCGCAGCTCGCCGGTGTCTACCTCGTCGGCGGACCGAGCCGGATGCCGCTGCTGGCCGCCCTGCTCGGCCGGCAGCTCGGCGTCGTGCCGACCACGCAGGACCAGCCCGAGACGGCCGTCGCGTTCGGACTGCACCACGTTCCGCTGGGTGCCACCACCGATCTCACCCTGCCCGCGTTCGCGCCCGTCCGCCCGACCGTGACGCCGCCGCGGCCGCAACCCTGGCAGCAGGCCGTCCGGCCGTACGCGCCGCCGCAGCCGCCACAACCCAAGCCGCGCAAGAGGAACAAGGCGCTGCTCATCGCGCTCGCGGTGCTCGTGGTGGTCGCGATCACGACGGCCGTCGTGATCCTCCTCGCGAGCAGAAGCGAATCGGCTCAGTCCACAGTGGACTGCACGACGACGGCGCAGCGCGACCAGGCGGGCTTCACCCCCTGCCTGCGTTCGCTGGCCGGTTCGGTCCCGGACCGGGGCACTTGCAGGGCCATCGACCACATCGGCCAGCTGCTGCGCGCCCAGGTCGCGGTCATCTGCGACGTCACCGGCGGCAGCGTCAGCTACTACCAGGGCGAGACCGTCGAAGAGTTCGGGCCGATCGCGAAGCTGCCGACCCCCGGCAGCGTCGTCGAGCGCGGCACCTGGGACGGCGGCGGGCTGCACGGCAAGTACGTCGCCGGCCCCGGCATGTCCTCGTCGATCGTGCTCTTCGGCGCGGACGGCCGCCGGGCGTTCGCGCTCTTCAGGGCGCGCGAGGCCCGTCCCAACCAGGACCTGATCGCCTTCTTCACCCGCGAGCTCAAGCCGGCCTGACGGCTGACCAGGTCTGGTCGACCCGCATGCCGCCGAACGGGCGAATCTCGTCCGTGCGGGCCGTCTTCGCTGCTCCTCCCTGCATGAGCACAATCACCGAACCTCGCGCGCCGACCGTGCGGAGCCGGTTGCGCGACGCGAAACGCTTTTCCTGGACCGGATTCGCGGTCACGGTGGGGGCGTCGCTGCTCGGCACGCTCGTCCCGGCCGCGATCGGGGCCGGCCCGGACGCGACGCTGGTTTCGACGCTGGTGGTCACGGTGCTGGCGGCCGGCGGGTTCACCGCCAAGGACGGCAGCGCCCGCGGCATCAAGGCGATCGCGATCGTGCTGCTGGCGGCGGGCGCGCTGGTCCTGACGGTGACCGGGGTGACCGTGCTCGACCTCGTGCGGGGGCGCCCGGCGACGTTCCCCGGCGTGCCGGAAGCGGCCGCCGATGCCCGGGTGATCGTGCCGGAGGCGGTCCCGTGCGGCGCGGCACCCGTGCACACGACGACGACCTGCGTGGTGGCGGTCCGCAGCGTGGGCGCGAGCGCGCTGCGGGTCAGCGGGATCGAGGTGGACAGCCCGGACTTCGCGGTGGACGCGAGCGCGTGCGTCGGCCACGACGTCGCGCCGGGGCGGCGGTGCACGCTGGTGGTCAGCTTCACCCCGGGCCTGCCCGGCGACCGCGTCGCGGATCTGACGATCCACCACAACGTCCCGGGCCCGGCGGCGTTCGTCGAGCTCACCGGCCGCGGCGGTTAGGTGCGGGTCAACCGCGCCCCCGCGGCGAAGGCGATCCACGCTTGCAGGATCCCGAACGCGAGGGCCGTGACCAGGACCGGCGGCGCGTGGACCGACGCGGCGGCGCCTAACGGTTCGACGAGGACGACCGGCAGCAGAAACGCCCCGGTCAGCACCCGGCGTCGCGGCTCGATGCCGGCGATGGACAGCACCGGCCACAGCGCGAAGCCGGCGAACAGCGCCGTGCCCACGACGAGCGCCGGAACCCAGAAGATCGCCCCCAGGCCGCACATGCTTTCGGGGTAGATCGCGCGCTCGGCCGCGCAGGTCCGGTTCATGTACGTGCTGACCACGTGCGCGAACGCGCCGATGCCCGCGCCGGTCAGCAGGGCCGTGACGCCGACGGTCAGCACCGCTCCCGGCCTCGCCCAGACGTCGCGGTCGCTGCTCAATGCTCGGTGCCCGCGCTGATCGCCAGGTCCTCGGTGACCGCCGACGCCGTGTCCGCCAGGACTTCCAGCGCGCCCGCGATCCGGGGCACGCTCAACGAGGGTGCGGACTCGCCGGCGGCCGCGACCTGCTCGGGGCTGAAGGGGACGTGCACGAAACCGCCGCGCACGCCCGGGAATTCCGTGGCCAGCAGGTGCATCAGGCCGTAGAAGACCTGGTTGCACACGTACGTCCCGGCGGTGTGGGAGACCGCCGCGGGCACGCCCGCGGCGCGGATCGCCGCCACGCACGCCTTCACCGGCAGGGTCCCGAAGTAGGCCGCCGGGCCGTCCGGGACGACCGGGGCGTCCACCGGCTGCGCGCCGGCGTTGTCCGGGATGCGGGCGTCGATCAGGTTGATCGCGACCCGCTCCGGGGTCACCTCGGACCGGCCGCCCGCCTGGCCGACGCAGATCACGAGTGCCGGCCGGTGCTCGCGGAGAGCCCGCCGCAGCGCGGGCAGCGACGCCGCGAACTCGCAGGGCAGTTCGACCGCGGCGACGTCGTCCCGGCGCGCGGCGAGCAGCGAAACCGCCTGCCACGACGGGTTCACCGACTCGCCGCCGAACGGCGCGAACCCCGTCATCAGCACCCTGGCCATGCCGTCCTCCCGAAAGCCGTGAAGGCCACCTCCGGAACTTTACGTTCCTCGAGGTGGCCTTCACGGACGATCAAGCAGCGGGCTTGAGCCCACCCGGGTAGAGGTACTGGTCAGCGGGCTTGCCGGTGCCGTACACCCACGCGTCGAAGAAGCCCTTGAGGCTCCGGTGCGCGACGAGTTCGGTGTAACACTGGAACTCCTGCATGCTCGCGTTCCCGTCGCGGTGCAGCGACGGCCACGTCTTCAGCACGAAGCCGAACGCCGCTTCCCCGATGTAGTTGCGCAGCGCGTGCAGCATCATCGGGCCCTTCGAGTACACGTACGTGAACTCGTTGCCGGCACCCATGTCGTAGAGCTTGCCGTCCCAGAACCTCGCCGACGCCTTCTTGACGTTGCCGGCGTACTGCGTGTTCAGGTCGACGCCTTCCTTCGCCTCGTCCCACAGCCAGGTGGCGTAGGAGGCGAAGCACTCGTTGAGGCAGACGTCGCGCCAGTGCGCGACCGCCACCGAGTCGCCGTACCACTGGTGGGCGTTCTCGTGGACGATCGTCGGCACCGTGCCGGCCCAGCCCGCGGAGTAGATCGGCCGGCTCATCGTCTCCAGCGAGAAGCCGATCTGCTCGTTGAGGAAGATGCCGCCCGCCGCGTCGATCGGGTACTTGCCGAACTTCGACTCGAGGAAATCGAGGATCTCCGGCAGCCGCGCCTCGGCCTGCTTCGTCGAGTCGGGCACGCCCGGGGCGAACGCGCTGACGATCGGGGTGCCGTCCTTGCGCTTCTGGCGGTCGAAGGTCCACTTGTCGATCGCGACCGTCGTCATGTACGGCACGATCGGCGTTTCCTCGGCCCACACGTGCGTGGTGCCGCCCGGCGCCTTGACCGAGCCGCGTTCGCGGCCGTTGGCGATCACGCCCCACTCGTCGGGCACGGTGATCGCCAGGTGGAACGTGGCCTTGTCGAGCGGGGTGTCGTTGACCGGGTACCAGGTGGTGGCCGACTTCGGCTCGCCGGCGACGAACGCGCCGCCCGCCTTGGCGTACTGCCAGCCGTTGTCGCCGAGCGACGGGTCGCTGATCGCCGCGGGCACGCCGTGATAAGCGATCTTGACCTTGAAGTGCTGGCTCCGCCACAGCGCCCGCGACGGCGTGATGACCAGCTCGTGGTCCCCGGTCCGCGCGAACTTCGCGTCGCGGCCGTCGACCTTCACCGAGTCGACGGTCAGGCCGCGCAGGTCCAGGTCGAACGAGCTGAGCGACTGCGTCGCCCGCGCGGAGATCTCCTGGTTCCCGGTGAGCTGGTGCGACGCCGGGTCGTAGGTGACCTTGAGGTTGTAGTCGGCGACGTCGTAGCCGCCGTTGCCGTCCTGCGGGTAGTAGCTGTCGCCCGCGCCGTCGCTGCCGGGTTTTGCCGGGCCCCAGCCTTCGCCCGCGGCGGCGACGCCGGCGCCGAGGCAGAGACTGGCGACCACGGCGGCCGCCACCACGACCGGTTTTTGTCCCCTCATGAACGCTCCTGTCCGTGTCAGGTGGACCTCGCCCGCAACGTATCGCCACCAACGGGCGCTCCGGGAGACTGCGTCGCATTTGTCCGGATAATCAGCACTTCCGTCGCCCCGGCCCGTCGTTGCCCCGCCGTCTGGAAAGCTGGACACATGCGCGTTGCGCTGCTGGGCCCGCTGCGGGCGGCGGAAGACGACGGCACGCCGATCGACATCGGCGGCGCCCGCCTCCGCATGCTCCTGGCCAGGCTCGCGCTCGACGCCGGGCGCGCCGTCCCGGCCGACGCGCTGGTCGACGGGCTCTGGGGTGCCGAACCACCGGCGGACGCGGCCAATGCCCTGCAGTCACTGGTCTCGCGGCTGCGCAAGGCACTGCCGGTGGCCGTCGAATCCGGGCCGGGGGGCTACCGGCTCGCGCTGGCGGCCGTCGACGTCGACGCCGAGCGGTTCGAACGGCTGGCCGCGGAAGGCCGCCGCGAGCTGACCGCGGGCCGCGACGCCCACGCCGCCGACCTGCTCACCGAGGCCCTCGCGCTGTGGCAAGGCGCCGCGCTCGCCGACGTCCTCGACGCGCCGTTCGCGCCGGCACCGGCCCGGCGGCTCACCGAACTGCGGGCCGAGGCGGCCGAAGACCGGTTCGAAGCCCTGATCCGGCTGGGCGAGCACGCCGGTGTCCTGGCCGACCTGACCGCGGCGGCCGACGCCGACCCGCTGCGCGAACGGCTTGCCGGGCTGCGGATCCGCGCGTTGTGCGCCGCCGGACGGCAGTCGGAAGCGCTGGGCGTCTACGCCGGGCTGCGCCGCACGCTGGCCGATCAGCTCGGCGTCGATCCCTCGGCGGAACTGCAGGAGATCCACGTCGCCGCGCTGCGCGGCGAGTTCGCGCCGCCGTCACCGGTGGCCGACCGCCTGCCGACCCGGCTGACCACGTTCATCGGCCGCGACGACGAGCTCAAGCTGCTGGCCGAGCTGCTCGGCGGCGCCCGGCTGGTCACCCTGGCCGGTCCGGGCGGGGCGGGCAAGACCCGGCTCGCCACCGAAGCCGCGTCGCGGCACCCGGCGCACCAGCAGGGCCGCGTCTGGTTCGCCGCGCTCGCCGGCGTCCGTGACCCCGGCGACGTCGCCGGCGCGCTGCTCGGTGCGCTCGAGGTCCGTGACATCCGCACGGAGACCGAGGTCCACCGCCGCCAGCCGGACCCGGTGGGACAGGCCGTCGAGGTGCTCGGTGGCGGGGAAGCGCTGCTGGTGCTGGACAACTGCGAGCACGTCGTCGACGCCGCCGCCCGGCTGGCCGACGAACTGCTGCACCGGGTGCCGAAGCTGCGGATACTGGCGACCAGCCGCGAGCCGCTGGCGATCACCGGGGAGGCGCTGTGCCCGCTCGGCCCGCTGCCGGTGCCCGCGGAACGCGCCGCGCCCGCGGAGGCCGCCGAACTCGACTCGACCCGGCTGTTCCTCGACCGGGCGGCCGCCGTCCGGCCCGACTTCGTGCTGGACGAGTCCACTGTGGACCAGGTCGGGGAGATCTGCCGCCGGCTCGACGGGATGCCGCTGGCGCTGGAGCTGGCCGCGGCGCGGCTGCGGTCGATGACCGTGACCCAGATCGCCGGACGGCTCGGCGACCGCTTCCGGCTGCTCACCTCGGGCAGCCGCACGGCCCTGCCGCGGCAGCGGACGCTGCGCGCGGTCGTCGAGTGGAGCTGGGACCTGCTGACCGAGGCCGAGCTGGTGCTGGCCCGGCGGCTCGCGGTGTTCACCGGCGGCGCCGAGCTGAAGTCGATCGAAGCCGTCTGCGCGGACGAGCGGCTACCCGCCGCCGACGTGCCGTACGTGCTCGGCAGCCTCGTCGAGAAGTCCATAGTGGACACCGTGGACGCCGGGAACGGTGAGCCGCGGTACCGGATGCTCGAGACGCTGCGGGCGTACGCCACCGAGCGGCTGGTGGAGTCGGGCGAACACGACCGGGCGCGCCGGGTGATGGCGTCCTACTACGCCGAGTTCGCCCAGCGGCTGGAGCCGGTCCTGCGCACCGCCGAGCAGCTGACGGCGATCGACGCGTTCGAAGCCGAGAGCGCGAACATGATCGCGGCCCTGCGCGGTGCGATCGAGATGTCCGATGTGGACAACGCGATCGCCCTGCTGGACGGGATGTTCTGGTACTTCACCATTCTCGGCCAGGGTGGCCGGGTCGGCAGCCTGATCCGCGACACCCTCGGGTTCGGCGACCGGCTGCCCGCCCAGGTCAACGCCGCCTACCGGGCACTCCTGTACCTCATGGACACGATCCCGGTGCGAGCGGACCGGACCGAAATCGTGGCGCTGGTCGACGACTGCGTGCGCACCGGCGCGGTGGACCGCTACCCGGGGCTCGCGGTGGCCCTGCCGATGCTGGCCTTCCTCGGCGGCAATCGCGAGGTCGCCATCCGGGAGGTGCGCCGGGCCGAACAACACCCGGACCCGTGGACCCGCGCCGGCGGGTACTGGGTGGACAGCTTCCTGCTCGACGACGAGGGTGACGTCGAGGGCGCCGACCGGGCACGCGACCTGGCCCACGCCGGGTTCGAGGCGATCGGCGACCGCTGGGGCATCGCCATGACGCTGAGCTTCAAGGGCTATGCGCTGTCCCAGGACGGCGAGAGCGCGAAGGCCATCGAGATCTACCAGCGGGGCCTGGCGCTCTCGATGGAGCTGCGGTCGCACGAGGACGCCGTGCAGCACTGGTGGCGGCTGGCCGTCGAACGCGCGCGGGCCGGGGACTTCGCCGGTGCCTGGCGCGACCAGGAGGCGGCGGAGCGCTACGGCCAGAGCATCACGAACCCGCAGCAGCGCGCCATGCTGATGTTCGGCCGGATCGAGCTGCTGTTGCGCACGGGCGAGCCGGTCGGAGCGCGGGCGCTGCTGGACCGCGTCGCCGCGCTCGGTGGCGACGACTGGTTCCCCGGCGGGATCGGCGACGAGTGGATACACGCGTTCGAGGCCAGGATCCTGATGGCCCAGGACCGCATCGACGAGGCCGTACCGCACATCGCCATCGCGATCCGGGCGACGAACCAGCGCGGCGACATGCCGGACATGGCTGGGGTGGTGGAACGGCTGGCGATGATCCGCGCGGGGCAAGGCCGGTTCGAGACGGCGGTCCGGCTGCTCGCCGCGTCCGCTGTCGTCCGCGGGCGGCTGGACCTCGGCAGTCCCGAGGTGCGGGCGCTCATCGCCGACCTCCGCGTGGCGCTCCCGGACTACGACACCCGTTACGAACAGGGCCGGGCGGTGTCCAAGGAGGACGCGATCGCCTGGCTCCTGACGGACCTCGGCTGAACGCGCTGAAGGGCACCTTCCCCGCAGCTGATGCGAAGAAGATGCCCTTCAGCGTCCCCTGGCGCGACTCACCCCCGTGCGTCCGCGCCTCACACCCGCCGGCGGTAGGCCCAGGTGGCCAGCGGGAAGAACACGATTACGGCACCGGCCATCCAGGCCAGCGCCCCGGCCAGCGGGCCGGCGACGGCGCCGCCGTTCATCAGGCCGCGCAGCGCGTTCGCCATCAGGCTGACCGGGCTGATGTCCGCCCACGCCCGCAGCCAGCCCGGCATGGTGGACGTCTGCACGAACACGTTGCTGCCGAACGTCAGCGGCATGATGAAGACGAACATCAGCGCCTGCGCCGAGCCCGGCGACTTCATGAGCATGCCGACGAGCACCGAGCTCCAGCAGAAGCACAGCCCGAACGCCAGCGCGAGCAGGATCGCCACCGCGAATTCGCCGGGGCTGGTGGCGATCCGGTAGCCCATGATCGTCGCCACGACCATCAGCACCGTCAGGCACACCACGTACCGGACGACATCCGCCAGCACCGCGCCGATCAGGGGCGCCGAGCGGGCGATCGGCATGCTGCGGAACCGGTCGAACACGCCCTTGCTGACGTCGGTGTTGAGGTTCGTCCCCACCGTGAGGCACGCCTGCAGGATGTTCATGACCATGATGCCGGGCACGACCATCTGCAGGTAGGCGTCGGTCGAGCCGGACAGCGCGCCGCCGAACAGGTAGACGAACATCACCAGGAAGATGATGGGCATCAGCGTGACGTCGGCGAGCTGCTCGGGGTTCTTGCGGATCTTCAGGATCCCGCGCCACGCCAGCGAAAGCGCGTGCTGGAACCCCTTGCCGGGGCTGATGTGCCGCGGCGGGGCCGGGCGGTCGAGGGCCAGCGTCGTCATGCCAGGCTCCCTTCGAGGTCGCGGGTGGTGTCTTCGGTGGACTCGTCGGCGGGGTGCCCGGTCAGGGCGAGGAACACCTCGTCGAGGCTGGGCAGCCGCAGCGCCAGCTCGTCCGCGGTGATCCCGGCTTCGTCCAGCTTGCGGACCAAAGTGGACAGCAGCACCGGGTCGTTGACCGGGGCGGTCAGCAGTCCGCTCCCGTCGTCGCGGGTCGGCCGGACGCCGGAGAGGTCACCGAGGATCCGGTTGACGGCGTCCATGTCGGACAGCCGGGTCGGCCGCACCTGCAGCGTCTGCCCGCCGACGCGGCGCTTCAGCTCGTCGGCCCGGCCGTCGGCGACGACCCGGCCGTGGTCGAACACGGTGATCTTGTCGGCCAGCTGATCGGCCTCCTCCAGGTACTGCGTGGTCAGCAGCACCGTCGCGCCCTCGGCGACGAGGCCGCGGACGACGTCCCAGACTTCGTTGCGGGCGTGCGGGTCGAGCCCGGTGGTCGGCTCGTCGAGGTAGAGCACCTCGGGCCGGCCGACGAGGCTGGCCGCCAGGTCGATCCGCCGCCGCATGCCGCCGGAGTACGTCCGGATCGGCCGCTTGGCCGCCTTGGTCAGCTCGAACCGCTCGAGCAGCTCGGTGGCCCGCGCCTTGGCCTGGGCGCGGGAATGGCCGTACAGCCGTCCGATGAGGACGAGGTTCTCGAGGCCGTTGAGGTCCTCGTCGACCGACGCGTACTGCCCGGTCAGCCCGATCAGGCTGCGGACCCGCACCGGGTCCGCGACCACGTCGTAGCCGCCGACCGTGGCTCTCCCGGCGTCCGGTTTCATCAGGGTCGCCAGGATCCGGACGGCGGTCGTCTTGCCCGCGCCGTTCGGCCCGAGCACCCCGACCACCTGGCCGAACGGGACCTCGAGGTCCACCCCGTCCAGCGCCTTGGTGTCCCCGAAGTGTTTGACCAGGCCCTCGGCCTGGATCGCGTGCGACATGGGCGTCCTCCTTTGCTGTCGCGTTGAGCTGAACTCTGGACGGCCGCGCTGGTAGCCCGCGCACAGCGCGCTGTCAGCGGCTGGCAGCCGCTGGTGGAGATCTTGTGGAGGACTTGTCGGAGCCCGGGCCGCGCGGCGCCGGGCTGGGCATACTCGGCAGCATGGTGCTTGCGGAAGAGACGCGGTCCCGGCGGAAGAATCCGCTGGTCACAGGCCTGCTGGTGGTGCCGGTGGTGCCTCTGGCGGTGCTGGCGGCGCTGCGTTTGATCGGCTTCGACGGTGACTGGTACACCCTCATCGCGTTGTCGCTGACGCCGTACGCGGCGGCCGCGGGGCTGCTGCTCGGCGGCGTCGCGCTGGCGCTGCGGCGGTGGTGGATCGGCGGGGTCGCGCTGGTGCTGGCGATCGCGCTGGCCGTCCTCGTCGTCCCGCGGCTGTCGGCGAGCGACCAGCGCGACCTGCACGGCAAGACCCTGCGCGTCCTCTCTTCGAACCTGCTCTACGGCCAGGCGGACGCGAAGGCCGTCGTCAACCTGGTGCGCGAGCAGCGGATCGACGTGCTCAACCTGGTCGAGATGACCCCGCGCGTCGTCGACCGGCTCACCGCGGCCGGGCTGTTCGACCTGCTGCCGTACCGGGTGCTGCATCCCGCGCCCGGCGCGTTCGGCTCGGGGATCGTGTCGCGCTTCCCGCTGAAGGAGGTCAACCTGTCCGGTGACTCGGCGGCCAAGCAGCCGGGCGCCGAGGCCGACCTCGGCGACGGCGTGGTGGTGGAGATCGTCGCCGTCCACCCGATCTCCCCGGACGTCGACACCCCGCAGTGGGAGCGCGAGATCAAGGACCTCTCGCGCCCGGCGGGCGAGCACGGCCTCCGCATCCTGGCCGGCGACTTCAACGCGACGCTGGACCACGTGGCGTTCCGCACGGTGCTGGCCCGCGGCTACCGCGACGCGGCGGAGGAGCGCGGCGAGGGGCTGACTCCGACGTGGCCGTCCTCGCTGCCGGTGGTGACGATCGACCACGTCGTGGTGGACAACCGGGCGGCAGTGCTGGACTACCGGGTGTTCGACGTCCCGGACAGCGATCATCGGGCCGTCTTCGCCGAAGTCCGCCTGCCGTGAACGGTTCGCTGGCAAGCTGACCGGTATGCGAAGACTCGTGCCGCTTGCCCTGGTCCTGCTCGTCGCCGCCGCCTGCGGGGAGCCCGCGGCCTCGACGGCGGACGGCCCGAGGAGTGCCCTCGGCTTCGCGGCGCACGCCGGCGCGGTGCAGTTCCCGGCCGACGGCGACTGGGTGGCCTCGAACGTCGGGCTGAAGGCCCTGGTTCCGGTGGGCGGGTGCGTGCTGGGCCTCGGCAACTATTCGAACGGCTACCGCGATGTCAACGCGAACTGGACCGGCGACGCGGGCTGCACGACGTTGCGGATCGACCCTGGCGTCGGCACCGGCGGATCCGGCCCGGAAGCGATCAGGGGCGGCTGGCGCGGCGGTGGCCTGCCCGCGGTGGCGTCGGTGCCCGGGCCGGCCGGCTCGGTGATCGGCGTCCACTCGAAGTTCGCCCGCCGGGACGCCGACGGCACGGTCACCGAGCTCGGTGACCTGCGCGGTCAGCGCGAAACGACGGCGTTGGCGCGTTCGGGCGGCAACCTCGTGGCCGTCGGCACGGCGTTCCTCGACGGGCGGACGACCCGGCCGGTGGCGTGGGTGTCGGACAACGAAGGCGAGACGGAACGCACGGTCGTCATGCCGGTCACCGCCGGGGTGGACGGCGCTAACGGGCCCTGGTCGGTGGCGGCGGCCGGGCCGGAACTGCTCGCCGCCGGGTTCTCCGGACCGCACCTGCAGATCTGGGCGTCCCACGACAGCGGCGGCAGCTGGACGGTGTCGGAGCTGCCGACGCCGTCGCCGGATGAAACGCTGGTGTACGGGATCCTGCCCGTCGGCGGGCAGTGGTTGCTCTACGGGGAGGTCTCGAACGGCTTCTCGCGGAAACCGTTCGTGCTCACCGGCAAGCCGGGCGCGTGGTCCACAGTGGATACTCCGGGTCCCGGCGGGATCGTGGCGGGCACGCTGGACGCGCACGGCACTCCGGTGCTGGCCGGGCAGGATACCGAACCACTGCAGGACAAGCAGAACCGGCGTTACTGTTCGTCCGTGCTGGTCCGGGCCGGCCAGGGCTGGCAGCGTGGGGAGCTGGGCTGCTCCGAATCCCCGGTGCGGGTGGCGGCGACCCTGGCCGACGGCCGGGTGCTCATCGCCGGGAACCGCGATCTCTGGCTGCGGCCAGCGTCGTGAGCGTTTCGAGGGCGCCGGCCGCGATCGACACCCCGCGGCCGTGGCGGATCTCCGGTTCTCGCGGGTTGATGCGGATCAACGCCCCGGTCGCCGCGCTGGCCAGTTCGGCGTAGCGGCGGACCGTCGGGACCGCCTGTCCCGCGCCCAGCTCCACGACCACGAGGTCGCGGGCCGTCCGGCGCCACGCCGTCAGCTCGTCGAGCTGGGCCTGGCTGCGGTCCGGTACCCAGTCGTGGTCGCCGAACATCAGGATGTTGGGCCGTGCGAGCCCGCCGCAGCGGGGGCACGACGGCAGCGGCGGCACCGCGCGCATCGTTTCCGGGTCGATCGACACGGTGACGCCGTCAGCCGGCCAGATGTCCGGCGAGCAGCCGGCGAGGCACTGCAGGTGGTGGATCGAGCCGTGCGCCTCGGCGACGAACCCGAAGCCCGCCCGCTGGAACTGGCCGTCCACGTTGGACGTGAAGGCCCGGACGCCGCCGGGCAGTTCCGCGCCCAGCGAGAGGAGCAGCCGGAAACCGTCGTGTGGCACCGTGTTCCGGTACAGCTGCAGCCGGTGGCCGTAGAAACCCCAGGCCAGCTCGGGGTCGTCGGCGAAGTGTCGTGGGTCGGCGAGCTCCTCGAACCGCAGCCCGAGCCGGGCGTACGGCGGATACGCGCGCCAAAACCCTTCTCCGCCACGGAAATCGGGCAGGCCGGAGTCGACGCCCATGCCGGCGCCGGCGCAGATCAGGAGCGCGCCGGCGCTGTCCAGGAGCTCCGCGGCCCTGGCGAGCTCACTCACCCGGCTTCGAGCCGAGGACGACCTCGAACTCCAGGAGGTTCGCCCCGGTGGACACGGGCTTGGCCCGCTCGCCCGAGTGCGCCGCCGCGGCCGGGCCGCCCGTCGCCCACGCCTGGTAGTGCTCCTCGGTCTCCCACTTCGTGTACACGAAGTAGCGCGTCTCGCCGGAAACCGGCCGCAGCAGTTCGAACCCGAGGAAACCCGGCTGCTGGTCGACCGCGTGCATGCGGGCGGCGAACCGCTTCTCCAGCTCGGGTCCGGCACCCTCGGGAACCTCGATCGCGTTGATCTTCACGACACTCATGGCTCCAGACTAGTTGGCTGCCGGGTGTGATCCGTGCCACTGTGGGAGACATGGGGAGCATCGAGCGCGACCTCGCCACCGATATCGCCCGGATCGTCCGTGCCACCGCCGACGAGGTGGCGGGCGGTCAGAAGAACGAACTGATCGGGCGCGTGACCGGGCACCTGGGGGCACCGCTGCCGGAGGTGGTGGTCGTCACCCGCAACTGGCCGATGTGGGAGCACGCCAACATCCAGCGCGGGGTCGACGCCTACCTCGCCGAGCACGGCACGGCCGTGGCGTGGTTCGGCATCGCGGGCGGCCAGCGCACGCACGAAGACCTGATCGGGATGCTCGCCATCGCGCGCAGGCAAGGGATGTACGAACTCGGCGCGGTGGACTACACGACGACGGCGACCGGTCCGGACGACGCGACCGAAGCCGTCCAGCTGGGGCTGGTCGGCACGAGCGCGCCGGGCGGCGAGCCGGTGCTGCTCGCCATCCGCGGCGCGACCCCGCAGTGGGGGCTCGAGCAGTGCCGGCTGGAGGTCCTCGCGACGTCGCGGGCGACGGCCACCGAAGTGCGCGACCGCGTCGAGCGGCTGATGGCCGAGCACGACCTCCTGCGGGGGCAGGTGCTGGCCTTCGGCACCAGCGAGCACCGCGGCAACGAGCTGCTCACGTTCCTGCCGCGGCCGAGGCTGACCGGCGAGGAGGTCGTGCTGCCGGACGGTGTGCTCGACGCGATCGAGCGGCACACGATCGGCATCGCCGAACACGGAGAGCGGTTGCTGGCCGCGGGCCAGCACCTCAAGCGCGGGCTGCTGCTGCACGGCCTGCCCGGCACCGGCAAGACGCACACGGTCCGCTACCTGATGGGCCGCCTGCCGGACACCACGGTGATCATCCTGACCGGCACGGCGATGAAGCTCGTGGGCAAGGCCGCGGAGCTGGCACGCCGGCTGCAGCCGAGCGTGGTCGTGCTCGAGGACGTCGATCTGATCGCGCAGGACCGCAGCTACGGGCCGATGGTCCAGCCGCTGCTGTTCACCCTGCTCGACGCGATGGACGGCGTGGGCGGCGACGCCGACGTCACGTTCCTGCTCACCACCAACCGGGCCGGCGAGCTGGAGAAGGCTCTCGCGGACCGCCCGGGCCGCGTCGACCTCGCGGTCGAGATCCCGCTGCCGGACGCGGCCGGGCGCGAAGCACTGCTTCGCCTGTACTCGCGTGGTCTGGAGCTGACGGCGGACCTCGGCCCGATCGTCGAGGCGACCGCGGGGATCACGGCATCGTTCGCGAAGGAACTCATGCGGCGAGCGTCGTTGCGGGCACTGGGCGCGCGTCCGGACGAGGACGTCGTCATCGGCGACTTGGAGCTGACGACGGCCTTGCGGGAGATGAAGAACGCGCGGAGTGCGCTGACGCGGTCGTTGCTGGGCAGTTCAGCTACGCAGTGAGCCGGGGAAGAGGTCGGCGTCGGCCGGGAGCTTCGTGCCGCGGAACCAGGTGTCGAAGAACGGCCGCAGGTTCTTGCCGTCGATCCGCGTCGCCATCGCCTCGAAGTCGCTCCAGGTCGCGTTGCCGTGGCGGAACCGGGACGGCCACTCGCGCAGCAGCCGGCCGAACGCGGGGTCGCCGATTTCGCGGCGCAGGGCGTGCAGCGCCAGGATGCCCTTGTTGTAGACGCCTTCGAACTCGTGCCCCTGACCCATACCGACCAGCTTCTGCGCCCAGAAGTCGGTGCTGGCGTGGGTGATCTCGATGGCCGCGCGGTAGCGGTCGTCCAGGTTCTGACCCTCGCGCTCGGCCCACAGCCACTGCGAGTACGACGCGAAGCACTCGTTCAGGCAGACATCGGACCAGTCCCGCAGCGACACCGAGTCGCCGAACCACTGGTGGGCGTTCTCGTGCACCAGCGTCGGCAGGTCGGCCCACTTCGCGTACGTCGGCCGGGTCTGCGTCTCGAGCGAAAAGGGGACGTCCTCGTTCAGGAAGATGCCGCCCGCCGCCGACTGCGGGTACGGCCCGAACTTGGTGGCCAGGAAGCCGAGCACCTCCGGCAGGCGGTCGCCGATCGCGCGGCGGGCTTCGGCGCCCGGCGCGTACGCCGAGACCACCGGGGTGCCGTCCGGCAATGTCGACCTGTCGACACCGAACTTGCCGATGGCGATCGTGGTCAGGTAGCTCGCGACCGGGTTGGCCTCGGTCCAGGTGCCCGGCGGGCCTTCACGGCCGTTGGAGACGACGGTCCACCCGGCCGGGACGTGCGCGGTGAGCGTGAAGGTGGCCTTGTCGCGCGGGGTCTCGTTCACCGGGTACCAGAACGCCGCCGAGTGCGGCTCGCCGACCATGTAGGCGCCGCCGTCGGCCGAGTGCTTCCAGCCGTTCTCGCTGCCGCCGTCGCGCGGGGTCTTCGCCGGGTCGCCGCCGTAGGTCACCCGCGTGCGGAAGGCCGTCCCGGCCCGGATCGGTTCCGGCGGTGTGACGACCAGCTCGAACGCCTTCTCGCGGCTGAACCGCGCCGGCTTGCCGTCGATCTCGACGCGGTGCACGTCCAGTCCCCGCAGGTCGAGGTCGAACCGGCTCAGGTCCTGGGTGGCCTTCGCGGTCACCGTCGTGTCGCCGTCGAGGTGCCCGCTCGGGGGGTCGTACCTGACGTCGACCTGGTAGCCGAGGGCGTCGTAACCGCCGTTGCCGTCGTCCGGGTAGTACGGATCGCCGGCCCCGGACGCGCCCGGAAGCGGGTGCAGGGGCGGCGGTGGGGGCGCCGCCGTGACGGCGTCACCACCGCACGCCGCGGCGAGGATCACCGCGGCGCTGACGGCGAGGGCGGTGAGTCGGCGGCGCATGCCAACCACCATAGGTGATGGATTGCGATCACTTCGTCACGTTCCGCACCAGGGGTTTTGTGGTTAGGTGGCCCCGTGCTCTGTTTCGGCGGCAGCGGTGTGCCGATCGTTCTGCTGCACGGCCTGATGGGCCGGGCGCGGACGTGGTGGCGGGTCGCGGAGTGGCTCCGGCCCTACGGCGCGGTGTACGGCCTGGACGCGCGGGGCCACGGCAACGGGCCGCGCGTCGGGCCGTGGACGACCGAGCGCTTCGCCGACGACATCGCCGAAGCGCTGCGGACGCTCGACGCGGGCCCGGCGGTGCTGATCGGGCACTCGATGGGTGGCCTGCACGCGTGGGCGACCGCCGCGCGGTACCCGGAGCTGGTGCGCGCGGTCGTGTCCGAGGACTTCGCGCCGGACCAGCGCGGCCGGACCGTGGAGACCTGGCGCGGGTACTTCGAGAGCTGGCCGGTCCCGTTCAAGTCGCTCGACCACGTCCGGGAGTTCTTCGGCGACGCGGGCGAGTACTTCGCGGACTGCGTCGAGGAACGCGAGGACGGCTTCCACCTGGTCGCGGACCTCGAGGACCTGTACGTCATCGCCGCCGAATGGGGCCGCCGGGACTACTGGTCCGTGGTCGAGGCGATCCGCTGCCCGTTGCTGCTGGTCGAGGGCGAGCACACGGCGATGCCGCCGGGCCAGCAGGCGCTCGTCGCCGGCCGGGTCCCGGGCGCTCGCCACCTCGTGGTGCCGGGCACGGCCCACCTGCCGCACGACGAGGCCCCGGAGACCTACCGCGGCGCCGTCGAAGCCTTCCTCTCCCAGGTCCTGGCCCGCTGACGGCGAGAGGGACGGTGCACCGTGCGCGCCGTTGAGCCCGGCGCACCGACCCCCTCGCCGTAGCTTTCACGTGAAAGCGCCCACCTGGGGGCGGCACTTTCACGTGAAAGTGCCGCTTTGTCAGGTGCGGGCGAGGTCCGCTCGCCAGGCCGCCGTCGAGCGGCCGGACGGGACGATCAGGGGCCAGACGTCCGCGCCGAGGAAGCCGGTTTCGCCGGCCGCGCGCGCGGCCCGGCAAGTGTCGCGCGGCAAACCGGCCTGAACGGACAACGCGGTCACCGCGTCCTTTGTGGACTGCCCGAACACGCCGTCGGCGGGTACGCCGAAGCCGGACGCGCGCAGGAACTGCTGCGCCAGCTGGACCTTCTTGCCCGTGTCGCCCGGCTTGAGCAGCGGCCACCCGGCCTCGGAACGCGCCACCGCGACGCCGAGGACGCGGCCGACGGCGGTCCGCAGTTCGGGCAGCCGGTTGTAGAGCACCTGGCCGGGACACTCGGTCGAGTTGAAGTCGCGGTGGCCCTTGATGAACTCCGGGGCGATGCCGTACTGGTGCGCGATGTAGGCGACGAGCGACACCAGCGAGTTCCACAGCGCCGGCGGCACGTCCACCGTGCTGTACAGGCCTTCGTTCTCGATGCCGATGACCTCGCTGTTGTGGTTCCCGACGTTCGCGCCCTGCACGTGCCGCGTGCCGCCGCGCAGGATCTCCAGGCTGCGGTGCCTGCCTTCGGTGAGGTACCCGCCGCGGCTGTTCGTGAACTGCTGGCCGCTGTCGATCCAGCCGTTCTTGTCCATGTGCAGGTTCTGGATGAACCGCGAGACGTAGAACGCGCGCGCCAGCGAGAAGTCGTCGTTCATCGGCGGGTCGACCGCGTGGTGCACGACGATGTACGTCGGCTTGTGGTTCTCCACCACGATCGTGCCCGTGGCGGGCCGGGCGCCCCACTCGGACGTCGGGTGGATCGTCGGAGCAGGCACGGCCGCCGTGGCCGTCCCCGTGGTCGTCATCCCCAGTGCGCCGGCCGCGGTCGCGGTCACCCCCGCCTTGAGCAGGGTCCGGCGGTCAACAGTGACCATACGTGAAACGGTAACTCCGGAACGCGCCAATGACAACTATTGACCAACTTTGGTTGTAGCGCGTTAGTGTTCACCTGGGAGGGCGAAGAGGCCGTCGCGGGTCTGCTCGAGCAGGCCGTCGACCAGCAGGGAGTCCAGGCAGCGGTCGCGCTGGCCGACGTCGTGCCAGACGAGGTCGAGGCGGGCCTTGTCGACCGGGCCTTCGGTGCCGCGCAGCACGTCGAGCAGCCGCCCGCGGACGTACCGGTCGGTGCCCGCGTACCGCTGCACCGGCTTGGCCGGCCCGGCGTACTCGGGTCGCCCGGCGTGCTGCCACGCGCAGTCGGCGTAGATCGGGCAATCGGCGCATTTCGGGGCGCGCGCGGTGCAGATCAGCGCGCCGAGTTCCATGATCGCGGCGGAGAACTTCGCGGCCGGCGCGTCTTCGGCAGGCAGCAGCGCCTCGACGTCGGCCATGTCCCGGGTGTTGGACGCGGGTCCGGCGTCACCGGCCCCGTGTACCGCCCGCGCGACGACCCGCCGGACGTTCGTGTCGACCACCGGCGCGCGGCGCCCGTAGGCGAACGCGGCGACGGCGCGCGCGGTGTAGGCGCCGATGCCGGGCAACGCGAGCAGAGTGTCCACATCGGACGGAACGATGTCCCCGTGCTCCTCGGCGATGACCCCGGCGGCCTCGTGGAGCCGCAGGGCGCGCCGCGGGTATCCGAGCTTGCCCCACGCCCGGACGACCTCGCCCTGGGATGACGCGGCCAGCGCCGAGGGCACCGGCCAGCGCGCCATCCACTCGTGCCAGATCGGCTGCACGCGCGCGACCGGCGTCTGCTGCAGCATGATTTCGCTGACCAGGACGCCCCAGGCCGAGCAGGCAGGCTCGCGCCATGGCAGGTCCCGGCCGTGCGTGGAGAACCAGTCGAGCAGTACGTCAGCGTCCACAGCCACGCGGGGAGGCTACTTCACCTCGGCCAGGCGCTCGCGCGCCACTTCCTCCGGAGCGGGCATGGCGGCGATCTCCTCGGCCAGCGCATGGGCCGCGTCGCGGAGGGAAGGCGCTTTCCCGGCCTGTTCGGTCACGGCGTCCGCGCTCAGTTCGCCGGGCAGGAGACGCAGTGCGGCACCCGCGGCGAGGAGCGTTTCGGCGTTGGCGAACTGGTCGGCGCCCTGGGGCAGGACCAGCTGCGGGACGCCGGCGGCGAGCGCGCCGAGCGTGGTGCCGCTGCCGCCGTGGTGCACGACGAGATCGGCGTGCGGCACCACCGCCGCCTGCGGCACCCAGGCCCGCAGGGTGACGTGGTCCGGCACGGGGCCGAGGTCTTCGGGAGGCACCCGTCCGGTGGCCACCACGAGGGGCACGCCGAGGGGGGCCAGCCCCCGGATTGCCGTCGTGAGCACCTCCGGGGTGCCGAAGGCGGTGCCGAGGGTCAGGTAGATCAGCGGCCCCCGGAAGTCGCCCGGCTCGGAGAACGGAACGGGACGCAGGGGGATGCGCCCGGCGGTCGCGAGGAAGTCCGCCTCCTGCAACGACGGCGGGCAGATGTCGAGGTGCACGCCGCCGTCGGGGCGCTCGAACCCGATGTCGCGCGGGAACATCCGGCCGAACCCGTGCCAGAGCGCCGGGATCCCGGCGCGCCGCGCCGCGACGGCCACCTCCGGGACGCCCCACCCGTGCACGACCAGGTCCGGCCGCAGCCGCGCCAGGTCCGGCTCGAGATCCTCGGCGTAGATCTCGTAGAACGAATCCGCGGGCCGGAACGGGTTGAGCCCGAGCCGCCGCAGCGGCGGGTGGACGTGCTCACCGGCGGCGAAGTGCACTTCGTGCCCGATGTCCCGCGCCGCGAGCGCGAGCGGGACCATCGGGTACGTGTGGCCGGCCGACGCGAGCCCGGCAAAGAGGATGCGCATGCTCTTCCCATTCGGATGTCCAGAACATCTGAATGGGAACGATAGCCTACTGGACCTCGGTGAGCTTCCCGGTCTTCACGTCGTAGACGAAGCCGCGGACGTTCTCCGTGTGCGGCAGGTAGGCGCTGCGCCGCACCCGCTCCACCGACGTCCGGACGCTGTTCTCGACGTTGCGGAACGCCTCGACCGACCACGTCGGCCGCAGCCCGGTGTCGCTCTCGAGCTCGTCCTTGAAGTCGTCCTCGGTGACCATCGAGAGGCCGCACTCGGTGTGCTGGACGATCAGCACCTCGCGGGTGCCGAGCTTGCGCTGCGAAAGGGCCAGCGAGCGGATCATGTCGTCGGTCACCACGCCGCCGGCGTTGCGGAGGACGTGCGACTCGCCCTGCAGCAGGCCGAACAGCTCGAACACCCGGATCCGGGCGTCCATGCAGGTCAGGACGGCCACCTGCAGTGACGGCTTCGGGGACGACCGGTCACCGGGCGTGACCTCGCCGAGTTCCTGGTTGCGCTTGAGCAGTACGTCGATCGAGGTCATCGGTCACCTTCCGGCCAGTGGCCCCGCGGCGCGGGCGTACCCCTCCATTTGACCGGGTCAGTGCCCCGTTGAGCAACGCGGTACGGGCAATGTCACTGGGCAACGTAGTACGAGCAATGTCACGAGGTCAGCCCCCGAACCACGGCTCCTCGACCGTCCGCGGCGGCGCCGACGTCCGCCCGATGCGCAGCTCGGTCGGCAGGGTGATCGTCTTGGGCGCGCTGCGCTCACCCGAGCTGAGCAGCAGCCGCCCGGCCGTCTTGCCCTTCTCCAGGACCGGCTGGTGGACCGTGGTGAGGCCGATCCGCTCGGCTTCGGCGATGCCGTCGAAGCCGGTGACGGTGAGGTCCTGCGGCACCCGCAGCCCGCGCCGCTCGGCCTCGGCCATGGTGCCGAGCGCGAGGATGTCCGAGGTGCAGATCACCGCCGTGATCTGCGGGTACGCGTCCAGCAGCTGGCGGGCCGCGGACGCGCCGTCGTCCACCGTGTGGTCGAACCGCTCGACCACCGGGACACCCGCCCAGTCGACGCCCGCCGCCGAGAACGCGGCAGCCAGCGCCTCCAGCCGGGTGCGCTGCACGTGGAAGTGCGCGCCGCTCTGGCGCGTCGCGGAGACGAAGTCGTCGTTGCGTTCGCGGGCCAGCCGCATGCAGATCACGCCGACCTGCCGGTGCCCGAGGGAGACCAGGTGCTCGGCGATCTTGCCGACCGCGGCGGCGTCGTCCGGGCCGACGCGGTCGATGCCCTCGATGCTCGGCTGGTCGATGATCACCGTCGGCACCGGCCGCTCCAGCACGGCGGCCAGGTGCGGGTCGTCGTCCGGCACGGAGTAGACGACGAAGCCGTCGACGCCCGCGCGGTGCACCGCGGCGACGTCTTCGCGGCCCGGGCTGGCCGGCACGAGGTGCAGGCCGACGCCGGCGTCTTCGCAGGCCAGGGCCAGTCCTTCGAGCACGCCGACGGCGGCGGGGTCGCGGAAGGCGTAGGAGAGGTTCTCGGTGAGCAGCAGGCCGACCGCACCCGCCCGGCGCGTGCGCAGGGAGCGGGCGACGGGGTCGGGTCCGGGGTAGCCGAGCCGCCGCGCGGTCTCGAGGACCCGGCGGCGCAGTTCCGGGGACAGCTGGTCCGGCCGGTTGTAGGCGTTGGACACCGTGGTCCTGGACACACCGAGCTCCGCCGCGAGCGACGCCAGTGTCGCCTGCCTCCGGGTGCGAATAGGACGTCCCATCAGCAAACCGTAACGGTTCAGATCGGTTTCCTGAAGAGACACTCCGCGTGGTCGATGTCTCGATCCGCATGCGCGGAGGTGCATACACCAAAGCGGCAGCTGCTGGACAGAAAGTCATCCGGATGGGGTAAGGTGAATCTGACAACGGTTTCCATTAGCAGTTCAGTGTCCTTCAGGGAGAGTTCTTCAGATGAGTTCCCGCCGCACCAGGAGCGTGCTCGCCGCCGCTTCGGCCCTGTCCGTGTTCGCTTTGGCCGCGTGCTCCGGCGGGACCTCCTCCGACGGCGGCGGCGCGCAGGCGGGCAGCGACGGCAAGATCGAGGTCGTCGCGTCGACCGACGTCTGGGGCAGCGTGGTCAGCGCCGTCGGCGGCGACCAGGTGGCGGTCAAGTCGATCATCCACGACCCGTCGGCCGACCCGCACTCGTACGAGACGACGGCGGACGACGCGCTCGCGGCGAAGGGCGCGCAGCTGCTGCTGTCCAACGGCGGCGGCTACGACGAGTTCTTCGGCAAGCTCACCGGCCAGGCGGGCGACGCCAAGAAGCTCGTCGCCTACGACATCGCCGCGACCGGCGACGAGAACGAGCACGTCTGGTACGACCTGCCGGGCGTCGGCAAGGTCGCCGACCAGCTCGCGGCCCGGCTCGGCGAGCTCCGGCCGGCGGCGAAGCAGCAGTTCGACGCCAACGCGACCGCGTTCAAGGCGAAGGTCGACGCGCTCGAGAAGCGGCTCGGCGAGCTCGGCGCCACCCGCCCGGGCACGAAGGTCGTCGTCACCGAGCCGGTCGCGCACTACCTGCTGGCGAGCGCGAAGATCACCGACGCGACGCCGAAGGCGTTCTCGGACGCGGTGGAGAACGACACCGACGTCCCGGCCGACGCCGTCGGCGCCTACCGGCAGCTCATCGCGACCAAGCAGGTCAAGGCCCTGATCAACAACGCGCAGACGGTGACGCCGCTGACCCAGGACGTCGTCGCGCAGGCGAAGGCCGCCGGTATCGGCGTGGTGGACGTGACCGAAACGCTTCCCGCGGGTGTGACGGACTACATTGGCTGGATGACCGGGGAAGTCGACGAGCTGGCTGGGGCGTTGAAGTAGCCATGTCACCCGTATCGGACGACGTACGGCCCGCGGTCCGGGTCCGTGGCGCGGGACTCGCGTTCGGCGCCCGCACCCTCTGGTCCGGGCTGGAGCTCGTCGTCGAGCCGGGGGAGTTCCTCGCCGTGCTCGGCCCGAACGGTTCCGGCAAGAGCAGCTTCCTCAAGGCGCTGCTCGGCATGCAGGACCTGTCGGCGGGCTCGGTCGAGATCGCGGGCGGCCGCCCGGGCGGCGCGAACCGCAAGATCGGCTACATCCCGCAGCAGCGCGCGATCGACGAGTCGCTGACGCTGCGCGGCGTCGACCTGGTCGGGCTGGGCCTCGACGGGCACCGCTGGGGTTTCGGGCTGGCCGGCATGGCGGCACGCCGCCGCCGGGTTTCCGAAGCGATCGAAGCGGTGGGGGCCACGCGGTACGCGAAACAGCCCGTCGGCCGGTTGTCCGGTGGCGAGCAGCAGCGGCTGCGGGTGGCGCAGGCCCTGGTCGGCGACCCCGAGGTGCTGCTGTGCGACGAGCCGCTGCTGTCACTCGACCTCGCGCACCAGCGCGCGATCAGCGAGCTGATCGACGAGCGGCGACAGTCGGCGGGCACGGCCGTGCTGTTCGTGACGCACGAGATCAACCCGGTGCTGCCGTTCGTCGACCGTGTGTTGTACCTGGTCAACGGCCAGTTCCGGATCGGCAAACCGGACGAGGTCATGACCACCGAGACGCTTTCGCAGCTGTACGGCACCCGTGTCGAGGTGCTCAAGGTCGGCGGCCAGATCCACATCGCGGGCGCGCAGAGCGCGTTGTGCGAGGGGGAGCCGCACCACCACGAACACGACGTCGAAGAACAAGTGGGCTGAGTCTTGGATCTGTTCGACTTCGGCAAGACCTGGGAACTGATCACCGAGCTCGACGGCGTGCAGACGGCGCTGCTCGCGGCCGCGATCCTCGGCCTGGTGGCCGGCGTGCTCGGCCCGCTGATCGTGATGCGGCGGATGTCGTTCGCCGTGCACGGCACGTCGGAGCTGGCGTTCACCGGCGGCGCGGCGGCGTTGCTGCTCGGCATCGGCGTCGAGTACGGCGCGTTGATCGGCGCGGTGGTGGCGGCCCTGCTGCTGGGCATCCTCGGCGCGCGCGACGCCGACCGCGACTCGGTGATCGGCGTGATCCTCTCGTTCGGCCTCGGCATGGGCGTGCTGTTCCTGTCGTTCTACAAAGGACGCTCCGGGAACAAGTTCGGCATCCTCACCGGCCAGATCATCACGATCGACTCGACGAACCTGACGTTGTTCGTGGCGTCGTCGGCGGTGGTGCTGGCGGTGCTGGCGCTGGTGTACCGGCCGCTGCTGTTCGCGTCGGTGGATCGGAACGTGGCGGTGGCGCGCGGGGTCCCGGTGAAGACGCTGACGGTGGTGTTCGCGCTGCTGGTGGGGGTCTCGACGGCGTTGAGCGTGAAGGTGGTCGGCTCGCTGCTGGTGGTGGCGCTGATGGTGACGCCCGCCGCGGCCGCCGCCCGCGTGACGGCCTCGCCGTGGAAGGCCACGGTGCTCTCGGTCGTGTTCGCCGAGGTGTCGGCCATCGGCGGGATCGTGCTCTCGCTGGCCCCCGGCCTGCCGGTGAGTGCGTTCGTGACGGCGATTTCGTTCTTGATCTACGTGGTGTGCCGGGTCCTCGCCTGGCAGCGCGACCGCCGGAGCCGGGTCCGGTCGGTGGACCCGGCCCCCGACCTCGCCGCCGCAGTCTGAGGCGGCACTTTCACGTGAAAGCTACGCTTTGTGACGCAAACCGTAGCTTTCACGTGAAAGTGCCGCTTCTCAGCCGAGCATCAGCAGGACCTGCAGCTCCCCGACCAGGAACCCGATCACCCCGCCGACGGCGACCAGCTTCCACTCGTCCTGCCGGAACGCCGGCCGCAACAGCCCTTCGAACTCCAGCGGCGTCAAGGCCAGCATCCGCTGCTCGATGACCTTCGCGACGTCCATCGCCTCGGTCAGGTAGCCCTCGGCGTACCGCGCCGTGTCGGGCAGCTGCGCCAGCGCCTTCACCGCGGCGGCGTGCTTCATCTCCCGCAGGCGCGTGCCGCCCACCGTCCGGGCCAGCGGCACCTGCGCGTCGACCGTCTCCGAAACGAGGTGCTCGACCAGTGCCGCCAGCCGGTCGGCGCGGGGGCCGCGCAGGACCGCGTCCAGGAGGTTCCGGACCGTCAGGACCTCGGTCGCGATCAGCTCGCCGTACTGCCGCGCCACCTCGGCCCGGCGGCGCTGGAACTTGCCCTGCAGGATCACCCGGCCCACGCGGACCGGCTCGCGCGGGACGAAGATCAGCTTGATCGCCAGCCAGTCCGTGCACAGCCCGATGACCCCGCCGAAGAGCGGCAGCACCCACGGCTCGCGCGTGAACGCCCAGACGATCGTCTGGACCAGGCCCAGCCCGAAGCCGAAGTAGACCCCCATCCGCGCGATGAACGCCATCTCCGGGCGGGACGTCTCGCGGATCAGCCGCACCAGCAGCGCGCGGTCGCGGGTCAGCTGCTGCACGGTCATGTGCTGGACGTCCAGCACCTCGTCGAGGTTCTCGCGGACGTCGTCGAGGAAGTCCCGCACCAGCCGCGGCGCCGAGGCCTGGACCTGCTTGATCAGCATCTCCTGCGCGAGCGTCGGCAGCACCTCCCACAGCCGCGGGTGGTGCTCGGCCAGCACCTCGCGCGCGGTGTGGCCGACCGCCCGCAGCAGCGGTTGTTCCAGCTCGCTCGTGATGATCACCGGGTCGATCCGCCCGAAGACCTCTTTCAGGTCGAGCAGGTTCGCCGTCAGCAGCTCGGTCGCGACCGCGGCCATCCGCCCGCCGTGCTTCGGGACGACGCCCTGCCAGCCGAGCAGCGGCGGGATCCCGATGAAGTCCAGCGGCCGGAACATCATTTCGATGGCGACGCGCTTGGTCACGTACCCGATCAGCGCCGCGACGAACGGCATCGCCGCGTACAGGGGCCAGTGCAGGGCGAGGTCGTGCAGGACAGCGTCCATTCCGACCTCCCTCGCCGTGCCGAGATCGAAACCGTACCGGCTGGTGTACGCGGGCGTCCGTGCGGACGGCCGGGATGTCCACAGTGGCCTTCGCGCGTCAACCGCTGGTCAACTGCGGTCACGATGCCATGCGTCACCGGGGGTTCCCGAATTCGTGATGCATCCGTTTGGCGGTACGTCTCCACGGACCCCGGCTCATTAAGGTGGCCCGATGGTCGCGCCTGAGAAGCCCCAGCCCGCTCCGAAGACAGCCCAGTTCGCCGTGGGTGTCCGCGGCTACAACCAGCGCCAGGTCGACGAGCGTCTCGCCGAGCTGAACAAGGAGCTTCGCGAGACGTCCCGCAACCGGGACGACGCCGTCGCGACGTCCTCGGACCTCACGAAGGCCCTCTCGTACGCGCAGAAGGAGCTGGCCGAGACGAAGGCCGCGCTGGCCAGGATGAGCTCGAGCCCGTCCGGCGCGGGCGCGATGGCCGAGCGCGTCCGGATGATGATGCAGCTCGCCGAGGAGGAGATCGCCGACCTGCGTTCGGCCGCCGAAGCCGACGCGGCGTCCACCCGCGAGCAGGCGGACAAGTACGCGCACGAGACCCGCCGCACGGCCGACAAGCTGGCGAAGGACGCGGAGGAGGAGCGTGCGCGCTTGCTGTCGGAGGCGAAGAGCGAAATCGAGAAGCTGAACGTGGCGGCGGGCGCGAAGAGGGTCGAGCTGGCCGCGGCGGCCGAGCGCGCCCGCAAGGAAGCGGACACCAAGGCCGAGGCCGAGGCGGCGGCCGCCCGCGCCGAGGCGGACCGGGTGGCGTCGGCCGAGCTGGCCCGGCGGAAGAAGGACTTCGAGGAGGAGTTCGCGCGCAAGAAGAACGAGACGGAGGCGGCGCTGGCTTCGGCGAAGGAGCAGCAGGCCACGGCCGACCAGAACCGGAAACTGGCCCTGGACCTGCGGTCGAAGGTCGCCGAGCGGATCGCGGCGACGGACGTGGCCGTCCAGGAGGCGATGCGCTTGCTGGCCCCGGTCGAGGAGGCTCCCTCGAACGGGGACCGGAAGCCCACGCCGGTCCCGGCCGCGTCGGCTGCGAAGGCTCCGGCGAAGGCCTAGTCATCCACATCGGCTCGGGTTGTCCACAGATTTCCGGCGGTGCAGCCCAGGGCCGATAGACCGGACAGGGAGACCCCCCGGGACGCGTGGGGGCTGCGCGTGGACCAGAGTGGTGGGCGTGAGCTCACGAGACGGGACCCCGCGCATGATCCTCGAGGCCGAGCGGGCCGCCGTCTGCGCCTACGCGCGCCGGATGGTCGGTGACGGCCTGGTCGTCGGCACGTCCGGGAACGTCTCCCTGCGGGCTGGCGATCTCGTCGCCGTCACCCCGACCGGCGTCGCCTACTCGAGCCTGACCCCGGCCGACATCCCGGTCGTCGATCTCGGGGGTGCGGTGGTCGACGGCTCGCTCAAGCCGACCAGCGAGCTGCCGATGCACCTGTCCGTGTACTGGGACGTCCGGGACCCGGACGGTGAGCCGGTGACCGCCGTCGTCCACACGCACTCGCCGCACGCCACCGCCGTGTCGACGCTCGTGCGCGAGGTGCCGCCGATCCACTACATCGTCGCCACGATCGGCCCGTCGGTGCGCGTCGCGCGCTACGCCACCTACGGCACGCCGGAACTCGCCGCCGCCGTGCTGGAAGCGCTGGAAGGGCGCCGTGGCTGCCTGCTGGCCAACCACGGCACCCTCACCTACGGCGACGGCCTCGAGGCCGCCTACCACCGCGCCCAGCAGCTCGAATGGGCCTGCCGCGTGTGGCTGCTCGCGCAGAGCGCCGGCCGGCCCAGCCTGCTGCCGGCGCCCGAGGTCGCCAACGTCGTCGAGCGGTTGCGCGGTTACGGGCAGGGTTAGGAAGCGACCGCGTCCAGCAGTTCGACCACCGTCGGGTCGTCGACCGCCTCCTTGATGCACCGCCACAGCTGCAGGTTCGCCGTCGCCCACCGCGAGTACGTCGCGGCCGCCTCCGGGTTGTAGAAGTAGTACCCCTCGTCGTGGACGTCGCACTGCTCGCCGACGATCTTGTGCGCCAGTTCGCGCAGGCTCAGCCCGTTTTCGCGCAGGTACCGGTGCGCCAGCACCACCGGCGTCACCGGCAGCGCCTTGAACAACGTGTCCGCGTCGCTCAGGGCCTGCGCTTCCAGGGAAATGTCCCGGCCGCGCGTGGCCATTTCCGCCTCGTCGATGATCTCGTCGATCCACCGAGCGATGGGCGCGGAGACGCCGCACTCGGCGAGGATTTCGAGCCGCAGGCTCTGCCCCGCGGCGGCGGGCGAGTTCCGGAGCACCAGGTAGTTGACGTCGTGCACCAGCGCGGCCACTTCCACCACCGCGGGGTCGGCCCCGTTGTGCCGGGCGAAACCGGCCGCCTTCGTGCGGACGAAATTGACGTGGTGCCAGCCGTGGAACGGCAGCCGGTCGGCGTGCTGCCGGCAGAGCCGGTGGACCCTTCTTTCGACGGCACCGACGACGGCGTCGACAATGGCGTGGTCGATCGTGCCTTCCTGCGTGCGCATACACCTCTCCCATCCCGGCCGTGGGGTTCAGACGGGTGGAGTAATGGTAAGCGCCGCTGACGCCGGTGTGTAGCTAGATGCGGTCGGCCAAGTCCCCCAATCGGTCCTCTACCGGAACGTGACGATGGCCGATTCCGCTGGCCGGGTCGAAAGACAAACTGAAACTGCTCACGGGGCGTGATTTCACGAGGAAAGTCATCGTTCCGGTGGCCGCCTCCGGGATCCGGTGGAATTCGTCGGCCAGCATGGTGGCGCACACCCCGGCCGCGCACCGCGTCCGGCGGCGCAACCGCGCGGACGAGATCAGGCCGGTTCCTGCGTCGATCGTCGTCTCGTACCGCTCGTGCAGGTAGGCACCACGGAGAATCGTGGTGCAGAAGTGGTACCTGTGGTTGTGCACGGAATCCGCGTACCCCTCCCGCCAATCCTGCTGCGCCTTGTATTCGTGCAGCCAGAAGGAGAACGGGTCGGCCGGCGAATCGAGCAGGCACCAGGCGAAGTGGGTGGTCGTTTCCCGTGACGAGCGCAGCACCTTGGCCGCCTGCGCGGCGGACAGCGTGCGCAGCTGCGTGCGCAGCTCGTCCCGTAACCCGGGCTCGGTGGCCCACGGCCGGAACCAGCCGTCGACCGCGCGCCAGTCCGCGGCGAGCGGGAACCTGGCCGTGCGCAGGCGCGTGGCCAGTTCGGAGAGGGGGGACAGGCGGGTGAGCAAGGTCAGCTCCCTAGCTCGGCGACTGCGGAGAACTCCGCGCGGAAGGCGTGGAACTTGCCCTCCAGCTCGCGGAACTGCTCCTCGGACAACGGGGATCCGGTGATCTTCTCGAACAGCGCCAGGAAATCCGTCCGCGTCGTCGCGGACGTGATGCGGAAGTGGCGGCCGGTCCGGGATTGCGAGACGCGCACGAATTCGGCGCGTTCCATGTTGTAGAGGAAGGAGCCTTCGGTGAATCGCAGGGACCGCGGGTACAGCTTCGTGGCGCCGCGGACGTCGCTGTAGAGCGACACCCACACGCTGTCGTCGAACATTTCGAGCCGGTCCAGCGGCGGGTCGGCGACCACGGTGATGTCGACCTGCGCACATCGGCTGCGCGCCAGGAAGAGGCCGACGAGCCCGATCCGGATCTCTTCGTCGAGCCGGGTCTGGATCTGTTCGTAGTCGACGTCGGCGGCCTCGCGGCGCAACAGGTACCGGGCGCGCCCGCTGATCGAGCTCGCGTCGCGCGGATCGGCGATGACGGCCCGCAGTTCCCGTTCGGTGCGGGAAAGCAACAGCCGGGCGGCCGCGTGCCGCCCGGAGAAACCGCGGAAGAAGTACTGCCGGGTCGCGTCGAGATCGGCCATCAGCGCGCGGTTGAACGCGGGATCGGGGTCGGTGGTCGCCTCGAAGACGTCGGTGGGGAAGAACTCCTTGTTCAGCGCCCGGTATTCGGCGCTGAGGTCTTCGAGGGCGCGCCGGCTCTCCTCGATCACCGGGGTCACCAGCGCCCGCTGCGAGGCGCTGGCGGTGATCAGCGTCTGGCCGAACCCGACGATCGCGGAGATCAGGGTGCCGGTGCCCAACGACGTCACCAGGTTCTTCCCGGTGCCGGGTTCCATCAGGCCGGCGATCCACAGGCTCAGGCCGGCGACCACGAGGAGCACCGTGAGGAGCAGGCTCGTCCTGGTCCAGAAGATCTCTTGCAGTGGGGTACGGCGGAGGCGTCCGCCAGCCGCGGCCACGTGCTTCACCTCCCTCGAACCACCCGAACGGACGAATGCGTAAAGTGTCTGTTCGAGCGCGGGGAGTCACTTTACGCGCCTCTGGGGGTGTGCGATATAAGAAGTTCGGGGGACAGAGCTGACGGACAGGCGTCACTCTGGGCAATAATTCACCGTGTTGACTGATTTTCCGGAAATAGCGGAAAACATGATCAAACTGTGTGCGGCAGCCCCTTTTCGTACCAGCGGGGCCCGGGTGCGGCGGTCATCAGGAAATCCACGACGACCGGGGCGGGCGCCGGGTGGATCTCCGGGTGGTCGCGCTCGCCGCGAGCCGCGTCCACCGGCCAGGCCAGTTTTTCCTCCTCGAGCGAAAACTCGCCGGAGGCGCCCGTGCGGTTGCCGCGGGCGTCGAGCCGTGCCCACTTGCCGTGCAGGTACACGGCATTCAGCCCGTGCAGCGCGGACAGTTCCTGGTAGCAGAAGCCGGCCGGGATCCCTTGCGCCCGCAGCAAAGCGGCGAGCAGGTGGGCCTTCGCGTAGCAGATCCCGACGCGCTCGCGCAGGACGTCCGACGCCCGCCAGGTGACCCGTGGATCCCCGGCGTCGATGACGTGCTCGACCTCGTCCCGCACGAAGCGGAACGCGGTTTTCGCACGTTCGACGGAATCGTTACCGGCGGGCCGCAAGCTGTCGAGCAGCGCGCGGATCGACGGGTGCCGGTGATCGACGACGGCGTCGGCGGCGAGGTAATCGCTCAGCCGATCGGAGGTGGGCCGCGGAACGGGACTCATCCGCGCATCCTGACAGGTTCGGCCATTCGGGCGAGACGGATTTTCCGCGTGGCCACGCTCCGCGTTTGCCGATTACGGAACGTAGAAGTCGGGAGGGAAGCCGGTCCAGCGCAGTTCGGCGGGCAGGTGGCTCAGGTCGTTGTAGGTCAGCAGCGAGGCGGGCCGCCCCGGCGGGTACTGGAGGACGGTGAGCCCGGCGTGGGCGTGGCTGAAGGTGAGCCACCGCCACGGCGGCGCGTCCTGCGCGGCGCGAACGAGCCACCCGACGAGGAAGTTGTGCGTGACGAGCACTTGGTACCGCGCCTCGGCCCCCGGCACGGGCCCGCTGAACCGCCGTTCGGCTTCGGCGGCGAGCTCTTCGTCGGCGGGTGGGAACTGCCGCGCGAAGGCGAGCAGCAGATCGCCGGAGGTCTCGGGGAGTTCCTCGCGCTTCGGCGTGTAGGGGACGAAGTCGTCCGCCGCGTCGTCGACGTGGAGAGGAACGCCCGGAAGCTGGGTGGCGATCAGCCGGGCGGTCTCGGCGGCGCGCGGAAGGGGACCGTGGTGGATCGAGGTGACGGGGACATCCCGCAGCCGCCGGCCGAGCAGAACGGCTTGTCGCTGCCCGGCTTCGGTGAGTCTCCCGGCCGGCCCCGCTTCACCGTGGCGGGTGAGGAAGAGGTACCGCGTGGTCAACACGGGGTCAGGTTTTCACGGGTGACTCCCCCGCGTACTGATCGGGTGATCGAGTTCGGAGCGCCGCCGCCGGGTGGATCAGAACTGGTAGTACAAGAACGGGCTGAACGTTCCCGTCGCGATCAGGATCGCCGCGTACAGCAGGCCCACCGTCATCACGCCGATGCGCAGGGCCGTGGCCGGGCGGCTGCGGGACGACTCCAGCAGGGGGCCCGTCACCGGGTGGGCCGGCAGCAGGAACACCGTCAGCGCCGCCAGCATCAGGACCAGGCGCTGGTTCGTGAACGCCTGCTCGACGCCTGCGCCGAGGCCGTTGAAGTCGGGGAGCAGCATGTGGCCCAGCATCGACAGTGCGTGGCCCAGGTCCGGGGATCGGAAGAACACCCAGCCGACCACCACCAGCAGCATCGTCAGGGCCCGGCGGAGGTAGCGCTTCCAGCGGACCGCCGGATCCAGGTCCAAGCCGAAACGGCGCTCGATCACCAGTAGCGCGCCGTGGTAGCAGCCCCACACCAGGAACGTCCACTGCGCGCCGTGCCAGAAGCCGGTCAGCACGAACACTGTGCAGAGGTTGCGGTACGTGCGGCCCGCGCCGTGGCGGTTGCCGCCCAGGGGGATGTACACGTAGTCGCGGAACCAGCGGCTCAAGCTCATGTGCCAGCGGCGCCAGAACTCCGTGATCGTCACCGATGAGTACGGCCGCGCGAAGTTCTCCGGCAGGCGGAAGCCCAGCATGCGGCCGAGGCCGATCGCCATGTCCGAATAGCCCGAAAAATCGAAGAACAGCTGGAGGGTGTAGCCGATCGCGCCGAGCCAGGCCGTCGCGAACGTCATCTGGTCGGCGGGCACCTTGAAGCACGCCTCGACCAGCGGGCTCAGCGAGTCGGCGATGATCGTCTTCTTGCACAGCCCGAGCGCGAACCGGGGGAAGCCCGCCGCGATGTCGTCGAGCCGGTGCGAACGCAGCTGCGGCAGCTGGTCGGCGATCTCGCGGTACCGCACGATCGGGCCGGCCACCAGCTGCGGGAACATCGCGATGTACGCGGCGAACGACACCGGGTTCCGCAGCGCCTGCCGCTCGCCGCGGTAGATGTCGACCACGTACGAGATGTGGTGGAACGTGTAGAACGAGATGCCGATCGGCACCACCAGGCTCGCGACGGGCACGCTGCCGCCGAACCAGTGCGCGACAGCGGCGATCTGCTGCGTGGCGAACCCGGCGTACTTCCAGATCAGCAGCACCGCGACGTCGAGCGAGACCACGGCGACGAGGATCCGCCGCCGGCGCACGCCGTGGACGTCCCACGGGCTCGGCGCCAGCAGCGGCCCGGCCAGGAAGTTGACGACCATGCAGCCGAGCAGCAGGAAAACGAATCCGCCGGCGCCGATCGTGTAGAACAGCAGGCTGCCGACCGCGATGATCCCGTTGCGCCAGCTCCGTGGACACACCAGCACGGCGATGAGCACCGCCGGCAGGAAGTACCACAGGAAGAGCGGCGAAACGAACGACATCGGCGGTCAGGTCCCCTCGGGTTTATCCGAGGGTGACCTTAACCCGACCGGGTGGTGCGCGGGACTCAGACCCGGCCGGCGGCCCGGCGCCGCCGCGCCACCTCGGCGAGCAGCACGCCGGCCGCCACCGAGGCGTTGAGCGACTCCACACCGGCCGCCATCGGGATCGACACCGTCGCGTCGCACGTCTCGCGGACCAGGCGCGACAGACCGCGGCCCTCCGAGCCCAGCACGATGACCAGCGGGTCGGCCGCCAGCTCCAGCTGGTCGATGCCGACCGAACCGTCGGCGTCCAGGCCGACCAGCATCAGGCCGTCGTTCGCCCACGCCTTGAGCTGCCGCGTCAGGTTCGTCGCCACCGCGATCGGCAGCTTCGCCGCCGTGCCGGCGCTCGTCCGCCACGCCACCGCCGTCATGCCCGCGCTGCGCCGCTCCGGCAGCAGCACGCCGTGGGCACCGAACGCGGCCGCCGAGCGGATCACCGCACCCAGGTTCCGCGGATCGGTGACGCCGTCGAGCGCGACGAACAGCGGTACCTCGCCCGAGTTGCGGGCCGCCGCCATCAGTTCGTCCGGGTGGGCGTACTCGAACGGCGGGACCTGCAGACCCAGACCCTGGTGCATGGCCCGGTTCGTCTTGCGGTCCAGCTCCTCGCGCGGGATCTCCAGGATCGAGATGCCCTTGTCGCCCGCCAGCCGGACGGCGTCGTTCACGCGGTCGTCGACCTCGATGTTCAGCGCGACGTACAACGCCGTCGCCGGGACGTCCGCGCGCAGCGCCTCGACCACCGGGTTGCGCCCGGCGATCAGCTCCGGCTTGTCGGCCTTCTTCTGCCGCGCCTGGTCGCGCTTGGTCGCGGCGTTGTTCGAGCGGTACGCCTTGTGCCCGGGGCGGTCCTCCGCCTTCGGGGTCGGGCCCTTGCCTTCGAGCGCCTTGCGGCGCTGACCGCCCGAGCCGACGACGGCACCCTTCTTGGTGCCCGTCTTGCGGATCGCGCCCTGGCGCCGCGAGTTGCCTGCCATGGTGAAAGTTTCCTTGCGTTGGTGCGAAATCAGTCCGACTTGACTGTCCACTGCGGACCGTTGGGGGTGTCCTCCACCACGATGCCCGCCTGGTGGAGGCGGTCACGGGCGGCGTCCGCGCGGGCGAAGTCCTTCTCGGCCCTGGCCTGCTGGCGCTCGGCCAGCAGCCCTGCGACGAGTTCGGCCAGCGCCTGCTTGGTGGGCGTGTCGGAACCGCCCGCCTCGGACCAGCGCGCGGACAGCGGGTCGAGACCGAGCACGTCGGTCATCGCGCGGACGGCCGCGGCGAATTCGAGTGCCTTGGAGGTGTCGCCCGCGTCGAGGGCGGCGTTACCGTCCCGCACCGTGGTGTGCACCACGGCGAACGCCTGCGGGGTGGCCAGGTCGTCGTCGAGCGCGGTGACGAACCCCGCCGGGAGCGAGCCGATCGTGACGTCGCCGGTGGCCGCGGCCCGGCGCAGGAACGTCTCGATCCGCCGGTAGCCCTGCGCGGCCTCGGAGACCGCCGCGTCGGAGTACTCGATGTTCGAGCGGTAGTGCGGCTGCACGAGGTAGTACCGCAGCTCCGGCGCCCGGTAGCGCTCGAGCATCGCCGGGATCGACACGGTGTTGCCCAGCGACTTCGCCATCTTCTCGCCGGCCATGGTCACCCAGGCGTTGTGCAGCCAGTAGCGGGCGAAGCCGTCACCGGCCGCGTTCGACTGGGCGCGCTCGTTCTCGTGGTGGGGGAAGATCAGGTCGATCCCGCCGCCGTGGATGTCGAACTCCGCGCCGAGGTACGCCGTTGCCATCGCCGAGCACTCGAGGTGCCAGCCCGGCCGGCCCGGCCCCCACGGCGTCGGCCACGACGGCTCGCCCGGCTTCGCGCTCTTCCACATGGTGAAGTCACGCGGGTCGCGCTTGCCGCGCGTCGGCGTCTCGCCCTGCTGGACGTCCTCCAGCACCTGGCCGGAGAGTTTGCCGTAGTCGTCGAACGACTTCACCGAGAAGTAGACGTCGCCGTCCGCGACGTAGCCGTGGCCGCTCTCGATGAGGCGTTCCATCAGCTCGACCATCTGGGTGACGTGCCCGGTCGCGCGCGGGTTGATCGACGGGGGCAGGCAGCCCAGCTGCTCGTACGCGGCCTCGAAGGCGCGCTCGTGCGTGGCGGCCCACTCCCACCAGGGCCGCTCGTGCTCGGCGGCCTTGGTCAGGATCTTGTCGTCGATGTCCGTGACGTTGCGGACGAGCAGCACGTCGAGTCCACTGTGGACCAGCCAGCGCCGCAGCACGTCGTAGTTCAGCGCGCCGCGGATGTGCCCGATGTGGGGAACGCCCTGCACGGTGGCGCCACACACGTAGATCGACGCCGTTCCGCTACGGACGGGGTGGAACTCCCGTACGCTCCGGGTCGCTGTGTCGAAAAGGTGAAGGGCCACCCTGAAAGGGTACGGGTCGGCGTGAGCCGCGTCGCAGGCGGTCAGCCCACGCCGAAGCCGCGCAGTGCCGTGAGCAGGGCATCCGGCCGGTCGGCGGTCGGCAGCGGGTCGACCAGCGCGAACTCGCAGCCGAGCGCGCGGGCGCCGCCGTCGGCCTCCTCGCTGTCGCCGACCATCAGCGTTTCCGTAGCCGGCACGCCGAGGCTCCGGACGGCCGTGCGGAAGATCTCCAGCTCCGGCTTGACCGCGCCGACCTCGAAGGACAGCACGAACTCGTCGACGTAGGCGTCCCACCCGCGGGCGGTGAAGGCCGGCCGGATGTCGAAGGCGATGTTGCTGAGCACGGCCACCTTGAGGCCCCGCTCGGCGGCGGCCTTGAGCGCCGCTTCCGTGTCCGGGTACGGCGTCCACTGGCTGGGATCGATGAGCCGGTCGTACAGGGCGACGGCCTGCTCGGGCTGCGGCACCCCCGACTTGTTGAGCACCTCGAGGTACACCTTCCGGTGCAGTTCCGGATCGCGGTCCCGGTGCTGCCAGGCGTGCTGGTGCTCGGCGTCGAGCTCGACGACCTGCCCGACCGGGGCGGTCATCCGGCGCATCAGCTCGGTCTGCGCCTCGATGTCGAGCGGCTCGCCGTCGTGATCGGTCACTTCGGTGAGCCAAGACTCGTCCTGCTCCAGCCGGAACAGCGTGCCGGAGAAGTCGAACAACACCGCCCTGATCGTCATGGGAGTCAGCCTAGCGAGGTCGCGGGCACCGCAGCGGCGCCCGCGACCCGCGTCACGTCACGCGGCGTAACCGGTGATCTTGTCCGGCACCACGCGCACGACCACGCGGACGACCTCCGGCGGTTCGGGGCGGAAGTCCTTGCCGTCGTACTTGTTCGAGAGCTCGTCGATGAGCTCCCGGCCGCCTTCGTCGGTGATCTCGGCGCGGCCGCGGACCTCCACGTACTTCAGCGGGTCCTCGAGGTCGAACACCGACAGCGAGACCCGCGGGTCTCGCTGCAGGTTCCGCTCCTTGAGCCGTCCGCGGACGGTGGCGAAGAGGACGGTGTCGCCGTCCCGCTTCGCCCAGACGACGGAGGTCTGCACCGAGCCGTCGGCGTTGATGGTGGCGACCACCGGGAAGTTCTTGCCGTCGAAGAGGGCCTTCGTGGCCTCGTTGAAAGTGACACCCATGGTCCGGACCCTATTTCACGTTGCCCGCGATTTTCCCGACGTGCAGCCGGACGACGACGCGCTCGACGTCGGCGCTCTCGGGCGGCGGATCCTGGCCGAGGTACTTGTGGCTCAGCGCCTTCGGGAGCGTCTTGCCCGGGTCGGGGGTGATCGTCACGGTGCCGCGCAGCTGCGTGTGCCGGTACGGGTTCTCCGCGTCGGTGATCGAGACGCCGATGCGCGGGTCGCGCCGCAGGTTGCGGACCTTCCGGCGGTCCTCGGTCGCGCTGAAGACGAGCTCGCCGTCGTCGAGGCTCACCCAGACGACGGACGTCTGGGGGCTGCCGTCCGGGTCGAGGGTGGCGACCGTCGCGAAGTTCTTGCCGTCGATCAGTGCGCGGACGGCGTCCGGAAGAGTGAGGGCCATCTCACGCCGAACCGGCGCCGGCGTGGACCTATTCCGCCGCGAGCAGCAGCGCGGTCGCGAAGGCGGCGATGCCTTCGCCGCGTCCGGTCAGCCCCAGCCCGTCGGACGTCGTGCCCGAGACGCTCACCGGGCCGCCCACCGCCTCCGAGAGCACCTTCTGGGCCTCGTCGCGCCGCTTGCCGACCCGGGGCGCGTTGCCCACGATCTGGACCGTGGCGTTCCCGACGCGCCAGCCCGCCGCCTCGATCAGGCCGCGGACCTCGGCGAGCATGTCGGTGCCGTGCGCGCCGTTCATCCGCGGGTCGCCCGTGCCGAACACCGCGCCCAGGTCGCCTAGGCCGGCGGCCGACAGCAGAGCGTCGCACAGCGCGTGGGCCGCGACGTCGCCGTCGGAGTGGCCGGCGCAGCCGTCGGCGTCCGGCCACTCCAGGCCCGCCATCCAGCACTCGCGGCCCGCCTCGATGGGGTGCACGTCCACCCCGTTGCCGATCCTCACAGCGTCTCCTCGTTCTTCGGTGCCGCCGCGATCGCCTCGGCCAGTGACAGTTCGAAACCGCTCGTGACGCGCATCGCGTCCGGGTGGCCGGGGACCGTCGCCGCGCCGGCGACGTCCCAGGGCTCGGCCGACCGGAAGGCCGCGAGCGTGTAGCCGATCGGCGTCTGGAGCGTGCGCAGCCGCGACCGGTCTTCGGTGCCGACGATCAGCGAAGCGGCGTCGGTCACCTTCACCGTGTCGGCCATCGGGAGCACCGGCACCGCGATGGGAGCGCCGTCGCGGACCGCGCTGATGACGTCACGCACCGTGTGCGCAGGAATGAAGGCACGCAGAGCGTCATGGAGGAGTACAACTGAGTCACGGGAAAGTCCCGGCTCGACGGCGGCGAAGGCCTGCCTGAGTGAGCCGGAGACGACGGTTGAGCCGAGGCCGCGAACCGCCTCGGAAAACGACGAAGCACACCGCTGGGGGGCCACCACGAGTACCGAGGAGATTTCCGGCACGTCGAGCAGCCCCCGCACGGTGTGCGTGAGTAGCGCCTCACCATGGACCGGCGTGAGAGCTGACTCCCCGTCGGAGGCATGATGTGCGACGGTCACGATCGCGACGACGTTCATCGGTACGCGATCGTAGAGGCACCCGCCCACCGGGCGGATGCCCTGGGCTCAGAACCTTATTCTGGTCAGGACGGCGCCACGGACCGCAGGTCGCCTGCTTGCGGTGACTTTTGCGCCGGCCGACGGCTGAATAAGGTTCTCAGACCGTCGCGGTTTCCAGAACTTCGTCGAGGAGGACCTCAGCCTTGTCCTCGTCGGTGCCCTCCGCGAGCGCGAGCTCGCTGACCAGAATTTGCCGCGCCTTCGCCAGCATGCGCTTCTCGCCGGCTGAAAGTCCGCGGTCCTTCTCTCGCCGCCAGAGGTCGCGCACCACTTCGGCCACCTTGTTCACATCGCCGGAGGCGAGCTTCTCGAGGTTGGCCTTGTACCGACGAGACCAGTTCGTTGGCTCCTCGGTGTGCGGAGCACGCAGAACGTCGAAGACCTTGTCCAGTCCTTCTTGCCCGACGACATCGCGAACGCCGACGATCTCGGCGTTGTCTGCGGGCACGCGAACCGTGAGATCCCCTTGCGCGACCTTCAGGACGAGGTACTTCTTTTCCTCGCCCTTGATCACACGGGTCTCGATGGCTTCGATGAGTGCGGCACCGTGGTGCGGGTAGACGACGGTCTCTCCGACCTTGAAAACCATGTGTCCTCTGCCCCTTTCGCTGACTCCATCCTAGCACGGGCCGCCAGGGCCCACCTAGCGGGCCGGACTCGTCCTCGCAGGTCAGCGGCCTGGGCGGGGGTTGACAAACGTCGAACCCCCGTGCTCACGCAGGTAGCGGGGAAGCGTTTCGTCACAGGCCGGGAAATCCTTTGTGGACGGTTGATCTTGGTCGTGGCGCCGTGGCAACGCAGACCGGTTCTGCCCGGGTGATCGCGCCCGGCTAGTCTTCGCGGGGAAAAGGCCGTGAAAAGGGAAGGACTGCGACGTGAGGCTGCAGAATCGCCGGGTGTCCGGCGCGGCCGCGCTGGCCCTCGGTGGCGCGCTCGTGCTCGCCGGGTGCGGAGCCGGTCAGATCACCCAGACCGCGACGCAGCAGGCCGCGGTCAACGGCACGCACGCCCAGGTCCGGAACATCGACCTGCGCAACGCCGCGGTCCAGTACCCGACGTCCGGCCCGGGCTACCCGGCCGGCGCGACCCCCGCGCTGACCCTGACGATCGTGAACCGGGACGCCCAGGACGACTCGCTCGTCTCCGTGACCACCGAAGACGGTGCCCAGGCGACCATCGGTGGCTCGAAGGTCGTCGTCGCGGCGCACTCCCTGGTGATCGGCCCGGACAACGCCGTCGAGTCCACGAACGAGGTGCAGCCCACCTCCTCCGGCGCGCCCTCCTCTTCCTCGAGCGCTCCGACGTCCCCGGGCACCCCGGCCGGCAGCAGCTCGGCCACCAACAGCCCGGGCCACCTCACCGCGACGGCCACCTCCGAGGTCCCGTCGTCCGGCCCGGCCGCGACGCCCACCGCGCCCGAGAAGGTCGGCCAGGCCACTGTGACGCTCCCCGCACTGAAGCAGCCGCTCTGGCCGGGCCAGGTCATCAAGGTCACGTTCGTCTTCAAGAACGCCGGCCCGGTCACCGTCGAGCTGCCGGTGGCGGCGCCGGCGCACGACAAGGGGTAGGTCCCCGGTTTTGTCGGTGGTCGCCGATAGCCTCGCGGGGTGAAGAAGGGGACCACCTACCGCTGCGGAAGTTGCGGCTACGAAGCGGCCAAGTGGCTCGGCCGCTGTCCGGAGTGCCAGGAGTGGGGCACGCTCGAGGAGCGCGGCGCGCCGGTCAAGCCGGCCATCCAGCGCGTCGCCGCCGGGGCGCCGAGCGCGCCCGCGCGGCCCATCGGCGAGGTCGACGTCGAAGCGGCGCGGGCTCGCCGCACCGGCGTCTCGGAGCTCGACCGGGTGCTCGGCGGTGGCCTGGTCCCGGGTGTGGTGGTGCTGCTCGCGGGTGAGCCGGGGGTCGGCAAGTCGACTCTGCTGCTCGAGGTCGCCTACCAGTGGGCGAAGACGGTCGACCGCTCCCTGTACGTCACGGGCGAGGAGTCCGCCGGGCAGGTCCGGTTACGCGCCGAGCGAACGGGCAACGTCCACGACCGGATGTACCTGGCCGCCGAGAGCGACCTTTCGGCCATCCTCGGGCACGTCGACGACGTCAAGCCGGGGGTGCTGATCGTCGACTCGGTGCAGACCATGGCGTCCCCGCAGGTCGACGGCTCACCCGGCGGCGTGACGCAGGTTCGCGCCGTCACGTCCGGGCTGGTCGCGCTGGCGAAGGAGCGCGGGCTGGCGGTGGTCCTCGTGGGCCACGTCACGAAGGACGGCTCGGTGGCCGGCCCCCGCGTGCTCGAGCACCTCGTCGACGTCGTGCTGCAGTTCGAGGGCGACAAGCACTCGACGCTGCGGATGCTCCGCGGGATCAAGAACCGCTTCGGCGCGTCCGACGAGATCGGCTGCTTCGAGCTGCAGGAAGAAGGCATCGTCGGGGTGCCGGACCCGTCGGGGCTGTTCATCAGCCGCACGGCGGAGCCGGTGCCGGGCACGGCGATCACCGTGTCGATGGAGGGCAAGCGGCCGCTGCTGGGCGAGGTCCAGGCGCTGGTGTCGTCGACGTCGGCGCCCCAGCCGCGGCGCGCGGTCAGCGGCCTCGACTCCGCGCGGGTGGCGATGGTCCTGGCGGTGCTGGAGAAGCGCGGCGGGCTGAAGCTCGGCGACAAGGACGTCTACACGGCCACGGTCGGCGGCATGAAGATCACCGAGCCGGGGATCGACCTGGCGCTGGTGCTGGCGCTGACGTCGAGCTTCGAAGACGTCGCCCTTTCGCCACGGCTGGTGTCGGTGGGCGAGGTCGGGCTGGCGGGGGAGATCCGGCGCGTGCCGAGCGTGGGCCGCCGCCTGGCGGAGGCGGCCCGGCTCGGGTTCACGTACGCGCTGGTGCCGCCGGACTCGGGCAAGCCGCCCGCCGGGATCCGGGTGCTGGAGGTGGCGAACGTCGCGGACGCGCTGAACGCCGCCAGTCACGCGCGCTGATCACCCCGAGGTCCGCGTGATGGCGTAGGAGTACTCCGCGTCCAGGCGCTGCTGCGGTGAGAGGGGGCGCAGCGTGGTCAAGGTGTTCGGCGCGCTCTGCAAGCTCGGCGCAACCGGGGTCGTGCTCCTCGGCACCTCGTTGCTGCGGGTGATCCCCTGGCTCGGTGCCGTGTCCGCGGCCAGCAGCCGCGCGGTCACCGGGTCGAGGAACAGCCGCAGGTTCAGCTTGAGGTCCAGGTACACGGTGGCCGCCCGGCCGTCCGGGGTCGTCGACCCGGGGACGACCCCGATGCCGGGGACTTCGGCGAGCGCGTCGCGCAGCGCGAACCGGACATCCGGCCGCAGCAGGCCGATCTCCAGCGCGCTCCGGACCATGTCGAGCGCTTCCGTGGCGGTGTGCACCCGGCCGCGCTCGGAGTCTTTGACGCCGATCGTGTCGTACCGCAGCCGCTTGGCCAGCTTGGCCCGGTCGGGGACGAGCGAGGCGACGAACGCCGCGTCGGGGCTCAGCCAGTTCGCGAACGGCGTGTTCCAGGTCGGCTTGTCCTGCCCCGAAAAGTCGGGATGGCCGGGGAACACACCGCCCGGGCCGTACTCGTCGACGGGCTCGGGATCGCTGCCGTCGACGAAGTGCTGCCCAGCCGTCAAGGTCGTGCGCCGGTGCCACACGCCGGTGGGGTCGGCCGGGATCCACAGCTCGACCCGCCGCTGGAGCCTGGACGTGGACCCGCTGGTGGGCTCGTACGTCCAGTCGAGCGTCTGCGAGTAGCGGAACTCGCCCGGGGCGAGCGGGCGGTCGAGGTCCACGAGCGCAGCGGCGGGCCGGGACGGCTCCGGTGCGTCCGGCGTCCACCGGGCAGCGGCGACGCCGAGGCCGCCGACCAGGGTGACGACGGCCGCGGCGACCGCGAGCCACCGCCACGTCCCGGACCGCCGCGGCTCGACGGGTGGCGCTTCCTCGCCGCCGGCCGCCGCCATCAGGGTCGCGCGGGCGAAGGCCAGCCCGTCGTCCGCTTCTTCGTCGCTGTTCAGGTCCGCGAGCGCCGCGTCGAGTTCGGCTTCGGACCAGATCTTCCGGACGTTGTCTTCACGCAAGGTCCTGCACCTCCTCTTGGGCCGGGGCGTTCGTCCTGAGCCAGCGTCTGATCCGGTGCAACCGGGACCGGACCGTACCCGGGGGGATGCCGAGGGCTTCGGCGACCTCGGCCGGCTCCAGCCCGGCCCACGACACCAGCAGCAGCGTGTCGCGGTCGGCCGGGCTGAGCCGGGCGAGCGCGCCGGCCAGCTGCGCCGCGCGCACCTGGGCGTCGACCTGTTCGGCGACCCGGCCGTCGTGGCCCACGTGGCTGGTTTCGCCGGCCCGCGCCAGCCTGGCCGTGGCCTGCAGGCCACGCATCTCGGACCGCACGTGGTGGCGCAGCAGGTTGGTGGCGATGCCGTAGAGCCACGACCGGGCCGTGCCCAGCTCCGGCCGGTAGCTCTCGCGCCGGCGCAACGCCACCAGGAACGTCTCGGCGACGAGGTCGTTCGCCGGTTCGGGCCCGACCCGGCGGGCCAGGTACCGGCGCAGCTGCGGCGCGTGGGCGTCGAACAGCCGCCCGAACGCCGGCCCCGGCTCGGGTCCGCCCAGGTCCGGGCGGTCCTGCCCCCAGAGCTCCGAGCCCTCGTGGATCACCTGCATGCCCCCAGTTGCCCGCAGCCCCCACGTGCGTTCACGGACGAACGTACGTCAGAGGCCCAACAGCCCCCAGTACAGCGCCCACGGGACGAACAGGACGCCGCCGGCGAGCAGCACGCCGAGCCGGAGGCCGCGGTTCCGCCACCACGCCACCGCCGTGCCGATCGTGGCCACCACCGTGCCGAGCGAGAGCAGCTGGAGCGCCGGCCACGGCAGCGGACGACCCGCGACGACCGGCCCCAGCCCCTTGCCCATGGTCACCTGGATGAGCACGTCGACGACCAGCAAGCCGAGCACGGTGAGCAGTCCCGTCGCCGCCAGCCAGCGCGCCGGCCGCGCTCCACCGCCGCGTCGCCGGAGCAGCGGGTACGAGGCGAACGCCGCCAGCAGCAGCGCCAGTACGGCGAGCTGGAGCCAGGTTGCCTCGTACCAGCTCAACGGCGTGATCTCCACGCTCGCCCGGTCCTGCGCCGGCGGGGCGTCGGCGCTGGAGCCGGTGGGCGGGTGGTTCACCCAGCTGCCCACCAGCTCCAGGTAACCCGGCGCGTACCCGGGCAGCTTGTCGAACCCGTCCGTCGTGCGCCGCAGCTGGTGCTGGGCGTCCGGGAAGACCCGCAGCGTGTACCGGGCCAGTGACGCCCGGAAGATCCGGACCGCCTCGCCCGGTGGCGTCAGGACGTCCTTCGCGCCCCACAGGCCGAGCACCGGCTGCCGCAGGCTCTTCAGCACCGGCACGGGGTCGTGGTGCGCCTCCGGGAACACCCCGCCACCGACGAGCTGGCGCATCATCGTCGATGACGCCATCCGCACGATCGAGCCGTCCATTCCCAAGCGCCGCAACTGGTTCTCGATCGCCCACGCCTGCTGCCGTGGCGGCTGGACGCCGTTCGCGCCCAGCGTCACGACGAAAGCGACGTCCGACGAGCGAGAAGCGGCCAGTGGCGCCACCCAGCCGCCTTCGCTCAACCCCCAGACGCCCACCCGTGCGGGATCGACCTCCGGGCGCTTGCGCAGGGCCTCGACCGCCGCGAGTGCGTCGTCCGCAAGGGTGGAGTACGAGCGCTCGAACTGCGAATAGCCGTCGGTGCGCTTGTCGTAGATCAGTGTCGCGATCCCTTGCCGCGCAAAGGCTTCCGCTTCGAACCGGTAGTCGTCCCGGAGGTGTTCCCCCGAGCCGTGGATCATCACCAGCCCCGGCAGTTTCGTTCCGCCGGGTGGAGCGACGACGGTGCCGTGCAAGGTCATCCCGCCGTTCTGGAACGTCACGTCTTCATTGGTCACGTCGGCCGCCGACGCCGGTGGCGCCAACGCCGTGACCGCCAGGATCACCCCGGCCAGTAGAACCCCTCTTCGCATGCCAAACCCCCTGGTGTCATGTCATTCCCCTGGATCCGGGAACGCGAGCCAGCGCACGAGCACGCGCCGCGCTTCCGGTGACCGGTCGTCCTCGGTGCGCCAGTACCGGCGGAACAGCTCCATGTAGTCCTGCCAAAGCTGCTGCACTTCCTCTTCGGTGAGCCAGGTGGCGCCGCGTGCGAAGAGCAGTGCGTCCGGCCAGCCGCCGGGCAGCTCCGCGCGCTTTTCCGCGAACCGGTTGAGCTTTTCGAGGTCGTCCTCGAACCCCTGCCGCTGCATGTCGTCGAACAGCGCCCGGGATTCGGCGCTCTGCTCGCTGCGGCGCGGCCAGCGGATGTCCCGCGGCCGCGTCCGCCACCACCGTTCCTTACCCCGCGCGAGCTCCGGGGCGTCCTCGACGAACCCGAACCGGGCCAGTTCCCGCAGGTGGTAGCTGGTCGCGCCGGTGTTCTCGCCCAAGGCCTTGGCGAGTTTCGTGGCTGTCGCCGGGCCCGCCGCCAAGACGCCGAGGATCCGGCGGCGCAGCGGGTGCGTGACGGCCTTGAGGGCGTCCGGGTCGAGCTCTTCCGGTGGTGGAGCGCTGGTCATGACTCCACAGTAGTCGTGCAGAGAAAATTGTGCAAAGAAATCTGTGCAAGTGCGGGCACAGCGTGACCCAGGCCGGACAGGGGCGGAAGCGGAGTTACCAGATCGGGTGGTCGCTGTACTTCCGGAGCGTCTGCACGGACGGCCGCACGTAGACCATCCCGGCCAGGAAGCCGGTGGTGGCGAACGCGAGCGTCGAGAACGTCGTGAGCAGGTCGGGCGCCTGCAGGGACGAGGTGTCGCGCCACACCCGGAACACGATCGGCACCGCGAAGGACCCGAGGATCAGCGCCAGCGTCAGCACGTAGGTGAACAGCAGCGCGTGGCGAGCGGACGCGGCGCTCGCCACGACCAGGTAGTCACCGCGCAGGCATCGCCGGGACGAAAGCACCAGCACCGCGATCGCCACCACACCCAGCGGCGGCAGCACCGCCGCGGCCTTGCCGAGCAGCGTCTCCGGGAAGGCGTGGCCGTGGACGACACCCTGCAGGAACGTCGTGAGCCCGAACAGCAGCACCATCCCGGCGATCATCGAGCACCCGACGACCACCGAGCCCCAGCGCACCCGGCCGGCGAACCGGGGCGGCAGCGGCACGAACTCGACCTGCCCGAACGTCCCCTGCACCCAGCTCACCTCCGAACGCCGTGAAGGCCACCATAAGGAACTCGGAGTTCCTCAAGGCGGCCTTCACGAAGATTCGGACCGAAAGGGCTAACTGGCCGCCAGCAAGTTGGCGCACCGGATGAGCCCGATGTGGGAATACGCCTGCGGGTGGTTGCCGAGGGACCGTTCCGCGATCGGGTCGTACTGCTCCGGCAGCAGACCGGTCGGACCGGCCGCCGCGACGATCTGGTCGAACAGCTCCTGGGCCTCGGTGCGCCGCCCGGTGAGCAGGTACGCCTCGATCAGCCACGCCGCGCAGATGTGGAAACCACCCTCGCCGCCCGGCAGGCCGTCGTCGCGGCGGTATCGGTACACAGTGGACCCACTGCGCAGCTCCGCCTCGATCGCGGTCACCGTCTGCTGGAAGCGCTCGTCGGCCGGGTCGATCAGCCCGGTGAGCCCGACGAACAGCGACGCCGCGTCCAGGTCCGTGCCGTCGTAGGCCGTGGTGAACGCCTGGACCTCGTCGTTCCAGCCGTGCGTGAGGACGTCGGTCTTGATCTCCTCGCGCAGGCCGGGCCAGTTGCCCGGGATCTCCCGGCTGTACTGCTCGCCCAGCTTGATCGCGCGGTCGATCGTCACCCAGCACATGACCCGCGAGTAGACCCGGTGGCGCGGCACGTGCCGCTCCTCCCAGATCCCGTGGTCCGGCTCGTTCCAGCGCCGCGTCACGGCCTCCGCCATCGCGCGCACCATCTGCCAGTCCTCGTCGCGCAGCTCGCCGCGCGCCGCGGCCAGGGTCTGCACGAGCTCGACGACCGGGCCGAAGACGTCCAGCTGCACCTGGTGGTTCGCCAGGTTGCCGACCCGGACCGGGCGTGAACCGGCGTAACCGGGCAGCGATTCGATGACCGCTTCGGCACCGATGACGCTGCCGGCCAGGGTGTACAGCGGGTGCAGCCGCTCCGGGCCGGCCAGCGTGGCGAGCACGCCGTGCAGCCACCGCAGGTAGCCCTCGGCCTCCTCGATCGAGCCCAGGTGCACGAGCTCCCGCACGGTCATCGCGGCGTCGCGGATCCAGCAGTAGCGGTAGTCCCAGTTGCGGACGCCGCCGATCTCCTCCGGCAGCGACGACGTCGCCGCGGCGAGCACCCCGCCGGTGTCGGTGTTGACCAGCCCGCGCAGCGTCAGGGCCGAGCGCCGCACCAGGTCGGTCTGCACCGCCGGGAGCTGCAGCTTCGACGTCCAGTCGCTCCAGTAGCGGCCCGCGCGGTCCCGGCGTTCCACTTCGGACAGTTCGTGCGCGCCGAGGTCCGTGGTGCCGCAGCGCAGCTCCAGCAAGACCGGCTGGGCCGGCGTCGGCTGCACGAGCGCGGTCGCGGTGTCGTGGAGGCCGTCGGAGGTGATGGTCCACTCGACGCCGGGCGAGTACAGCACGAACGGCTCCGAGGTGCCGAGCACCCGCACCCCGCCGTCGGTGATCTCCAGCTTCACCGGCACGCCGCCGAACTCGGGGCGCGGGGCGAACTTGACGCTCGCCGCCGCCTCACCGGAGATCACCCGGACCAGGTCCGTGCGGTGGGGCGCGCTCTCCGGCTCGAGGTAGTCGGTGACGAGCAGGCGCGACCAGCGCGTCTCGACCGTCATCGTGTTCGGCAGGTAGCGCTGGCCGAGCGGGAGGCCGTTGCGGTGCGGCTTGATGGAGAAGTGGCCCGCGCCCTCGCCGCCGAGCAGGTCGGCGAACACCGCGGGCGCGTCCGGCCCGGGGTGGCAGAGCCAGGTCAGCTTGGCGTCCGGGGTGAGCAGCGCGACCGAGCGCTCGTTGGCCAGCATCGACAGCCGCTCGATCGGCGGCGCCGACTCGCCGTACAGCCAGTTTCGGCGCTCCTCGAGGAGGAAGCCGAGCACCAGCGCGACGTCCACGGTGTCGGGCACGCGGAACGCGGCGAGGGTCTCGCCGTCGCCGACCTTGATGCCCAGGTCCGGGCCGGACAGCCGGGCGAACGCCTTCTCGTCGGTGACGTCGTCGCCGAGGAAGATCGCCGCCGTGGCGCCGACCTGGTGGCGCAGGATGTCCAGCGCGCGGCCCTTGTCCGTCTGGACGACCGCCAGCTCGACCACCTCCTTGCCGTCGGTGGTCGACACGCCTTCCCACGTGGACGGTCCGGAGTGGACGGCCGCGAGCACCCGGCGGCCCGCCTCGTGCTCGGCGCGGCGCACGTGCACCGCGATGCTGGCCGGCTTGACCTCGAGCGACACGCCCGGGACGTCCAGCACCAGTTGTTCGAGCTCGGACTCCAGCCGCCGGTGCAGCTCCCGCGCCTTCTCGTCGAGGGCGTGGATGAAGCCGATGTCGAACTCGGAGCCGTGGCTGCCGACGAGGTTCACCTCGGCCGGCAGCCGCGAGAGCGTGGCGAGGTCACGCAGCGCGCGACCGGAGATGACGGCGGTGGTGGTCTCGTGCAGACCGGCGAGCGATCTGAGGGCCCCGACGGACTCCGGCAGCGGGCGTGCCTCGTCCGGGTTGAGCGTGATGGGTGCCAGCGTGCCGTCGTAGTCGCAGGCGACCAGCAGACGCGGCGTGCGGGCGATCTGGACGATCGCACGCCTCAGCTCGGCGGGCAGGGCCTCGGCAGTCAACACTCCTCCTCAGGAGCTCGTGCAATGGGTCGGGACGATCAGTCGACCCCCTCGGCACCCAACGCTTGCAAGAACGAGCGCGCCCAACGATCGACATCGTGCGTGAGGACCTGGCGACGCATGGCGCGCATCCGGCGTCGGCCCTCTGCCGGGTCGAGCGTAATGGCAGCCACTAGTGCGTCCTTAACCCCGTCCAGGTCGTGGGGGTTCACGAGGAATGCGCTAGAGAGCTCCGCGGCCGCGCCGGCGAACTCGCTGAGCACGAGTGCGCCACCCAGGTCGTGCCGGGCGGCGACGTACTCCTTGCAGACCAGGTTCATGCCGTCACGCAGCGGTGTCACCACCATGACGTCCGCCGCGGAGAAGAACCCGGCCAGCTCGGTGCGGTCCACCGACTGGTGCAGGTAGTGCACCACCGGGTGACCGACGCGGGAAAACTCGCCGTTGATCCGCCCGACCATCTGCTCGATCTCGCCGCGCATCCGCTGGTAGTGCTCGACGCGCTCGCGGCTCGGGGTGGCCAGCTGGACGAACGTGACGTCGTCCGGCTGCAACCGGCCCTCGTGCAGCAGCTCGTGCAGCGCCTGCAACCGCAGGTCGATGCCCTTGGTGTAGTCGAGCCGGTCGACGCCGAGCATGACCGTCTTGGGGTTCCCCAGGTCGCGCCGCAGCTGCGCCGCCCGCTCCTGGACGCCCTTGGTGCGGGCGAGGGTGTCGAGCCCGGCGGCGTCGATGGAGATCGGGAAGGCGCCGACCCGCACGGTCCGGTCGCCGACCTGCATGGTGCCCGGCCGCGACCGGACGCCGACCGCGCCGCGCGTCGATTCGAGGCCGATCAGCTGGCGGCACAGCCAGAGGAAGTTCTGGGCCCCGCCGGGGCGGTGGAAGCCGACCAGGTCGGCGCCGGTGAGGCCGCGGATGATCGCGGCGCGCCACGGCATCTGCATGAACAGCTCGACCGGCGGGAACGGGATGTGCAGGAAGAAGCCGATGCGCAGGTCCGGTCTCAGTTCCCGCAGCATGGCCGGCACCAGCTGGAGCTGGTAGTCCTGGATCCACACGGTCGCGCCGGGGGCGGCGACCTCGGCGCTGGCCTGGGCGAACCGGCGGTTCACCTTGACGTAGCTGTTCCACCAGGCGCGGTCGAACACCGGGCGCTCGACGACGTCGTGGTAGAGCGGCCAGAGCGTCGCGTTGGAGAAACCTTCGTAGTAGTCGCGGACTTCGTCGGCGCTCAACGAAACCGGGTGCAGCACCAGGCCGTCGTCGTCGAATTCCTCGACGTCGACGTCGGGCACGCCCGGCCAGCCGACCCAGGCGCCCTTCCTCGACCGCAGGAACGGCTCCAGCGCCGACACCAGCCCGCCCGGGCTGGCCGTCCAGCGGCGTTCGCCTTCGGCCGTGCGTTCGAGGTCCACCGGTAGCCGGTTCGCCACCACGACGAAATCGGCCTGGTTCCCGTGCTCCTTCTGGTCACTCACAGCTGTTTGCTCCTCGCGTCCTGGGTCGCGGCCCCAGAGTGAAACCCTATCGCGTGAGCGATGAACAGCCGGTGACCGCCGTGTTACTCCAAGCTTCGTTCGGTCGGTTCGAGCGGACCAGCCATGCGTGGTCCGGCGAACCGCCGCTCGAGCCTGCCCAGGCCGGTGCGGACCGGCTGGGCGAGCCACTCCCCGAGTACCACGCCCGCTGCCAGCGCAAGCCCGATTGCGACGGCCGTCATGAGCGTCGAGATGTTGCCGCTCGGCTCGACCCCGATCTGGTAGAGACCACGGTAGGTCGACAGGCCCGGAAGCAGCGGAGTGATCCCGGACACGGCGACCACCAGTGGAGTAACGCCGAGCCGTCGCGCGAGCACGCCACCGCAGAAGCCGACCAGCGTCGCGGCCACCGCGGACGAGCTGACGCCGTCCAGCCGGGCCAGCATGAGCGAGCCGTAGACGGCGGCGCCGATGGCCCCCGCGGCCGCCGCGACCAGCATGGCGCGCATCTTCGCGTAGCTCGCGAGCGCGAAGCACGCGGCGGCGCCCGCCCCGCCGAGCACGACCAGCGGCAGCTGCTGCGGCGTCGACCCGGACACCTCGGGCAGCGGGGTGCGCGGCAGGCCGAGCATGACGGCGATCCGCAGCGCGAGCACCACGCCGGCGATCAGGCCGGCCGACATCAGCGCGGTCTCCATGGTGCGGCCGGCGGCGGTGACGTTGTAGCCGGTGATGGCGTCCTGCACCGCCGAGACGGTGGACAGCCCGGACAGCAGCACGGTGACCGCGGCCGCGACGACCAGCGTCGGCTTGTCGGTGGTCAGGACGTTGCTGCTGACGATGACCATCGCCGACAGCGTCGCGACCAGGCCACCGATCACCTGCTGGAAGAAGAACGGCAGCCCGTAGCGGTTCACGACCCGGCCGACCCGGTCGATGACGCCGCTGATGACGAACGCGACGAGCGCGATGTCGAACCCGCCGCCGAGCAGGATGGTGACGAACGCGGCGACGCCGCCCCAGGACAGCGTCGCCACCCAGCGCGGGTACGGGTGCGGCGCCGAGGTGATCCGCTCCAGCCCGGTCTGCGCCTGCTCGGCGCCCATGTGCCCGCGGACGATCTTGCGGACGAGCTTCTCGGTCTCGGTCAGCCGGGTGTAGTCGAGGCTCCGGCTCCGCACGACCCGCAGTGCGGTGATCGGCGAGAGGTCGGTCCCGCGGTGGCAGGTCACGGTGATCGACGTGAAGATGACGTCGACCTCGCAGTGCGGCAGCCCGAGCGCGCCGGCGATGGCGATGATGGTCGCGGTGACGTCGGACGCGCCGGCGCCGCTGGCCATCTGGACCTCCCCGATGCGCAGGGAGAGGTCGAGCACGAAGTTGACGGTGGCCTCATCGGGCAGCCGCGGCCCCATGGCCTCGTCGGCGTCGACGGCGGGCAGTTCACCGGTGGGCGCTTCGAGAACGTGCCACGGACGCCGCTTGAGGAGGTTCGGCCGATGCGTGCGCGGCCGCAGCGCTTGCTCAGGGGGTTCGAGGAGCGGCCATCTGGTCGCCCTGCCCCCGTTGGTGCGCTCGCTGATCTTCATGATCGATCCACCTCCTCGCTCTACTCCTCCCGGACCATCGACAGCCGCGCTTCGACCGTTGCACGGATCATGGAGTGGCGTCCACCACGTTGCCCCATGGTGGCCTGGAGCAGGCAATCCTGCCTCCCGACCGGATCATGGGGGCGGCCCGATAGACTGTGAGTGGCGCTTCGGCGCCAGGCCGCTATAGCTCAGCTGGTAGAGCATCTGTCTTGTAAACAGAAGGTCAGGGGTTCGAGCCCCCTTGGCGGCTCAGCTCTGACCAGGGAGTCTCCGTTTTCGAGAGACTCCCTGGTCGTCTTCCGTCTCAGTTCCAGTCTCATTCGGCGATCTACGCGGGTACGAGCGCGGCCGTCGGCGGCTCTCCGTCGTCGTCTCCCGGTGCCTGCCAGAGCAGCCCACCGAGCTGCGTGGCGATGCCACGCCGGACCTCGTCGGGCACGTGCTGGTAGCGCTGGGCCATCGTGATCTTGGACCAGCCCATGACGTCCATGACGGCTCGCTCACCGACCCCGAGCACGAGCAGGAACGTCGCTGCCGTGTGGCGAGCGTCGTGCAGGCGCGCTTCCCGGACGCCGGCGGCCTTGAGGACGGCCTTCCACTCGCCGTAGTCCGCCCGCGGGTCGGTGGGCTTGCCGGTGGGCTGCGCGAAGACCCACTGCCCGTCGTGCCACAGGTCGGCGGCAATCTGCCGTTCGGCCTCCTGCTGTTCCCTGTGCGCGAGCAGAGCCAGCACGAGCGGGGGTGGCACGCTGACCACCCGTCGGCCGGCGCGGGACTTCGGCTCGACCATCACCAGCCCACCGCTGTGCCGCTGGGGGCAGTCAGCGCCGCGCTTGCGGCCGCAGGGTCGTTCGCCGCAACCGTGCTGCCAGGTTTGACGCTGCAGGGCACGGCGGACGACCAGCAGCCCGGTGACGTGCGCGCTCGGGCATTCTTGCGGCGTGCGCGCGGCGCAGCGCGGCTCCCCGCATCCGTGGTGCCACTCGACTTGAAGATCGGTCCACTTCAAACCAAGGGCCTCGCCCTGCCTCAGTCCGAGCGCGAGCGCGACGGCCCAACGCGCACCGTTCCGCAGCGTCCGCGTTGACGCGAAGATCGCCTTCGCGTCGGCGACGGTGAGCGGGTCGATCTCGGTCTCGTCGATCTTGGGAGACCTGACGGCGCTAATGGGGTTCTTGCCGAGGCGGTCCCGCCGATCCGCTTCGTTCAGTGCAGCGCGCAGCGTGATGTGAACCTGTTGCAGGGTGGCCGACTTGGCGCCTTCCTTCCGCAGACGTGCGTACAACTTCTCGATGTGCTCCGACTCAAGCTTCTTGAGCTTGTGGGCGCCGATGCCGGGGATCAGGTACTTGCTGATTGCCGTCCGGTAGTAGGTCTGTGTCTTGTAACGGACCGAGGGCAGGGCGATGGTTTCGAACCAATGCAGCAACCACCGTTCGACTGTCCAGTCCGGCCCGGTCTTCTCAAGCGATCCGGCGTCCCGAGCGCGTTCGAGCTGCCGGACCTTCTTCGTCACCCCCGCTTCCGTCTTCGCCTGGACGTGCCGGCGGTCGGGCTTGCCGTTGTCCTTGACGCCAACGGTCACGCGGCCGTGCCAGTAGCCGTCATTGCCGAGGTAGATGCTGCTGGCCCCATTGGGAGCGCGGGTGCCTTCCGGGCGATTGCGTCGAGGCATGTTGGTTCCCTTCGGTCAGGCGGCTGGGTTCTGGGCGGCGGAGTCCGTCACGAGGCGTTCTGCAAACTCGCGCACGGCAGAGGCAGGGACGCGGCGAAGGCGGCTGATCTGTACGGATTCGAGCTGGCCGGTCTTGACCAGACGGAAGGCCAGGGTTCGGCCGATCCCGAGCCGTTCCGCGGCCTCCTCGACAGTCAGCAGGACGCGTTCGGGCATTTGCCGGACTGGCGCGGGTGGTGGTTCGGCTTCACTCGTGGCGAGGGATTCGGCGAGCTTCGCGAGGGTGGCGGCAAGCTGGGTGAGTTCGTTGGCGGTAGCCATCTGTGGTGTGAGCCCTTCGGGTGGCGGTGCGGGTGGCGGTGATGCGCATGGGCTCCTCCGTTGGGTGCGTAGCGCTCGGAAGCGCTACGGGGATGGCTGGACTGGTCCGCTACATCCGCTACAGCCGCTACATGCCTGGTCAGAGGCGTAGCGGATACGGCGGGTGTAGCGGCTCTATCCGCTACGGGCAGCAGGCGACGTGGCCGCTGTAGCGGATGCGTCCGCTACACCCCTCGTATCCGCTACGCCCGTGACCTGCGACGTAGCGGCTGTAGCGGACGTAGCGCTTGCAGGCAGGTAGCGGCTCCACGCGTCGGCGAGTCCGCCCGGCCCGGACACGGCGTAGCCCTTCGGGACGGCACCGCCGGGTTGGCGGATGTTCTTCGACGTGACGCCGTAGGGCTTGAGCTCCTTGGCCAGCCGGCGGGAGTCGAGCGGCCTGCCGCTCAAGTCGGCCCAGGGCGCTTCGTCCAGCGCGCACAGTGCGTCGATGATCTCCGCGCTCGGCAACTCGTCGACGCCCCGGGCGGTGAACAGGTCCCGCAGGTCCGAAAGCAGCCGGATGCGCAGCCCACCGCCGTTGCGGTCGGCCGCGGCGACGGCGACGAAGTGAGTGCAGGCCGCCCGCGCCGTGTCCGGCCAGTCTCCGCCCGCGGCGTCGGCGATGGCGACCAACGGTCGCCAGATCTCCGCCGCCCGGTCGCGGACGCCTTCGGGCATGGTCGGGCGGCCCTTGGCGACCTTGTCGGTGACGGTGGCCACCCACGCGGCGAGCTGTTCCCGTAGCGGCGCCGCCTCAGCCTCTACCTCCTCTTCCCAGAACTCGGCGACCTCTTCGTCTTCGCGACGCCGTTGCATGTGGACGGTGATGGCGCGGGTGGTGATGGTGTCAGGCATGTTCCCGGCAATGCCGGCGAGCGCGGCCGGGGCGTAGACCGGGAAGCGTTGGACCTTCATGGCCTTGGCGTCGCCGACGCAGCGGGCGATGGTGGCGGAGCGCTTGTAGCCGGCGTTGAGCAGGCCGCGCAGGTCCTCGGTGTTGCCGCCGTTCTTCGGGTTGAAGATCGTGTCCACTTCGTCGAACAGGATGGTGATCGGTCCCTCGTTGACCATCCGGAACAGCGCGGCCGTGGTGGCGGAGATGGTCATCTCCGGTGCCCGGACCAGGAACTGAGCGACTTCCAGCACCCGCGTCTTCCCGCTGCCCGGCTCGACACTGGACAGGATCAGCCGCGGGGTGACGTAGAAGTGGTCCGCGGCGTGGGTGTGCGCGTACCAGAGGGCGAGCATGGGCGCGCAGTGCTTGGACGGGAAGGCGTTGTACCGGGCGATGAACGCGGTGACCCGGTCCAGCACTTCGTGTCCGGGCAGGACGGTGGTGTGCTCGGCGCGCCAGATCGTCTGGCAGTTCTCGGTGCAGAAGTCCTCGGAGGGCGAGTCGGCGAGGGAACGTCCGCACTGGCAGCAAGTGCCCTCGCGGGCCGGTTCGCCGATGGCGGAGTCGATCGCCGACACGGTGCTGTCCACGGTGGTCATCGGTGGATCTCCCTACCTATGGTCAATCAGGCCGCGGCCGTCGGGGCGAGGGCGAGGGTGGTGATGCCGAGCAGCGGCAGGAGATGGGCGAGCGCGGCGGCGGCTTGCCGGGGGACGACGCCGTTGCCGGCGAGGCGGAGCATGTCCGCGCGGGACAAGCCGGAGACGGCGGTGATGTGGCCCGCAGGAAGACCCATCATCCATTCCGGCAGGGCCGGGTTGAGGACGGCGTTGCCCCGCCGTCCGGGCACGGTCGGGACCGGCGCGGGCTGCCCGGTCAGGTGCTCCCATCGGCGGATGGCGGGCTCGTACTCGCCCCACCCGGCCGGAGCCGGGACGCTGCCGCGGGCAGCAGCGTCACCGCCGTCCGCAGGTCCAACCCACCGTCCCCGTGCCTGCCCGGACCGTTGGTGTCGGACACGGTCGGGGTCGGTAGCAACTGCTCGACCACGCCGGGCAGCAGTACCGAGGTCCGCGTGGTCTTGCGGCCGTGGGTGGCGTCGGGTGTCGGCAGCAGCGATGAAGATGCGGTAGCGGGTGTGCGGGGCTCCCACGGCGGAAGCGGGTAGGCCACACCATGCCGCGTCGTACCCGAGGTCGGCCAGGTCGGCGAGTACGGCTCCGAGTGCCCGCAGAGCAGGGACACCACGGTCGTCTCCCAGACACCACGGGCAGGGTTCCACGTCGCTATGGGCGGGGGCATGCAGCAGTCCTCTCACGTTCTCGATGAGCACGAGCTCGGGGCGCAGCACGGCGGTGGCGTGGCGCATCACCGACCACAGCCCGGAGCGGGTGCCGGGTCGGATGCCGGCCTGCCGTCCGGCGTTGGACACGTCGGTGCAGGGGAACCCGCCGGTCAGGATCTGCACGGCCGGGACGGTGGAGAAGTCGGCTTTGGTGATGTCCCCGAGGTTCGGCGTGTCCGGCCAGTGATGCGCGAGCACCTTCGACGCGGCGGGGTCGATGTCGCAGTGCCAGACCACCCGGCCACCGAGCAGCGGCGCGACGGCGAGTTCGCACAGACCGCCGTAGCCGGAGAACAACGACCCGATCGTCAGGGCACCGTCCACGGTGGTCATGCCGCCTCCCGGCTGGCGATCCAGGCGTCAACCCGCGCCCACGACGCGGCGGCCTGTGCGCGAATCTGGTGCGGGGTCAGGGCCGGCCGGGTGGCGACGGCGCGGCGGCGGGCGAGCTCGTCATACGTTGGCGCGGCGGCGATGGCCCGCCAGTCCCCCGCTGCGCTCACCGCGTTCGAGGTCTCGCGGGTGGTGCGGCGGCGGTCCCACTCGACCCATTCGGCGAGCAGCTCCGCCACGTGCGGGCTGGTGTTGAGGTGCCGCCAGGCGGCGGCGTCGAGCACCAGGGCGCGGTACTCGCGGAACGGGACGGCGACGGCGGCGGGCGGTTCCGGGTCGGGCTGCGGGTCGGTGTGCGTGCTCAAGAGGGGTCCTCACGTCGGTCACATAACGTGACGGGTTCAGGGTGTCGTCGGTCAGGGCTAGGGCCTGCGGTGCTGGCGGCTAGCCCGGGATTTCCGGTGTTTCCGCTGGTCGGCGCGGGACAGGTCTAGGTGCCTAGGGTGCTGGTCACGCCGTTGCGGGGGTCTAGAGGAGGGGTCTAGGTCTAGGGGCGGCGGAGCCTAGGACGGCCACCGCCCCTAGCCGTCGGTTCGGTTACGCTCCGTTGGTCTTGGCGATGGTGAGGGCGTCGCGGGTGTAGCCGTTGCGGTTGGCGCCCTTGCCCGTGGCGGGGTCGGTGCTCCACACCTGCTTGGGCTTGACGCCCTTCGGCTTGAGCGCGGTGGCGAGGTTCTGCGCGGTCCAGCCCCGGTACTGGCCGGGCCGTAGCTCGGCGAGCCGGGCCACGATGGTCTCCGACCACAGCTTGTCCTCGCCGCGCTCGAACACCGCGATGGCGTCGGCCAGCGGGTCCAGCCGGGCGGCCTCCACGTCGACCTCGACCCCGGCGGCGTAGCCGGTGATGTTGCCGAGGGCCTCGCGGCGGGCGCGGGCTCCGGCCACGATCTTCTTGGCCTCGGTGGCGTCCTTGTACACCGACTTCACGATCTTGGCGTCGTCGCCTTCCCCGGCGAGGTAGCCGATGCCGAGGTCGGTGCGGGCGAACATCGTTGCCCGGACGCCGTTGCGGTGCTGCCCGGTGCCCAGCACCATGTCGTTTTCGGTGTGGCCCTGGACTTTCAGGCAGTAGCGGAGGATGGCGTTGGCGGAGATGCCGGTGGGCAGCGACTTCGCGTCCGGGCGCTGGGTGGCCAGGATGGCGATGACGCCCAGCGCCGGGCCGCGCTTGACCAGGTCGGTGCAGATCTCTTCCAGCTCGTCGCCGTGTTCGGGGTGCTCGAACCAGATCTGGCACTCGTCCACCCCGACGACGATCGGCGCGAGCCCGAGGTCCTTGCGGGCAGCCAGTTCCGGGGTGACCTTGTTGTCCGGGCACACCGACTCCGGCAGGTTGCGGATCACCTTGATCCGGCGGCGCATCTCCTCGCGGAGCTCGCGCATCTCGACCACCATGCGCTCGACGTCGTCGGGGTCGTCGCCGACGCCGTAGCCGTGCGAGACCGGCGCCAGGGCGGCCAGGTCACCGGTGCCTTTGAGGTCGTAGCTGTAGAGCACCGCACGCGGGTCCAGAGCGGCGATGAGCAGCAGTTCCCGCAGGGTGACGGTCTTGCCCATGCGCGGCACCGCACCGATGATCATGGAGGCGAACATCAGGGTCACGGTCAGCCACTGGCCGCGCTGGTCGGTGCCGAACGGCTGAGCCTTGAACAGGTCGACCGTCGCGCCCGGCTTGGCCAGCGGCCACGGCTTCTGCGTGGTCTTGGACATGTCGCGGTCTCCGACCCACAGCACCAGCCGTCCTTCGTGGACCTTCGCGTCCCCTTCCGGCCACACGCACCCGATCTGTCGGCGCAGCGCGGAGGACAGCTCCTGCCGCTTGGCGATGATGTCCCCGGCGGTGACCCCCAGCGGCAAGTCGATGTCGGCGCGCCAGCCGTCGCCGTCACGGGCGATCGGGTTCGGGAACTCGATGCGCTTGCCCTTGGCGATGGCCTGGTTGAGCCCGCCGATCCCGAGGGAGCACAGCGCGTCCTCGATCATCGCCGACGTGAGCTTGGGCGTCTTGACCGCGTCCACCGCGCGGCCGGCCACCGGCTTGTCCGGCGGGGCGCCCCACCAGCCCACGGCCGTGAGCGTGGTCAGCAGCAACGTCCAGTTCCAGAACGGCGTCACGAACGTGAGGCACAGGTACACCGTCGCGATCAGCACCAGCATGGCGACCATGACCGGGGCGGAGCGGCGGCGCACGGTCTCGTTGCGGGCCTGCCGCAGCTTCATGTACACGTCCGCGTCGTTGCGGTCGCGGGCGTTCATGCGCACGGGCTTGGACTCCGCGTCGTACACCCACCGGCCCACCCGGGCGGTCAGCCGGCACAGCGCACCGGGCGCCCGGACCAGCGCGGCCGGGACGTACACGGGCACCCGCAGTGCGTGGAACGCGAAGGTGTGGGCGGCGTAGCGGACCAGGAACCGCGCCCGCGCCTTGAACTCCTCCGCCGACGTGAGCCACTTGGCGACCAGCGGGCGGGCGGTGGCGTCGGAGACGGTCTCCCACCACGACGGTTTCGTGTCGACCGGGTCCACCGGCTTGAGCGGCACGGCCTGCCCGCTGGCGTCGGCGGCCTCGACGTCCGCGCCGTCGAGCGCGGTGCCGGCGTCGGCGAACCGGTCCTGCTCCGGGATCTCCTCAGCGGTGCGGGCGGTGTCCGGGCGGATCGGGACGACGTTCCCGGCGCGGGTGGTGGCGGTGTCGGTGGCCGCCGGGTCGGTGTTCACGGCGTCGCTGCCGCTGGTGTTCACGGTCGCGTCGGCCGGGGTGTTCGTGGACGGTTCCGGGGTGCTGTTCACGGAGGGAAGCCCTTCGGGGTCGTGGCCGTTCATCGGGTCGGGCGTGTGGTCGGCGGTGGTGGACATCAGGCGGCCTCCCTCTCGTCACTGGTGGTCGGCTGGTCGGCGGGCACCGGCGCGACGGCCGGGCGGGTGGTGGTTTCGGCGGTCAGGTCGTCAGCGACGTTCTTGCTCGTGCCGCGCGAGATGTCCGGGCACACCGAGCGGACCCAGGCCGGGGTGATCTCGATTCCCGGAGCCCACGCCGCGCGGGCCTCGGCCAGGTAGTCCCCCCGCAGCTTGCGGGCGGGCTTGGCGGTGGCCTTGCGGGCGGCCGGACGGCGGCGCGGCGGAGCCGGGGCCGGTTTGGCCGGCGAGGCGTCCGCCGTGTCGCTGGCGGGCTCCGCCGGGACGTCGGCCGGGGCGGCGGTGGGGGCCGGGTCGGCTTGCCCGGTGAACGCGACATTGGCGGCGGCCATGACGGCCTCGGTGAGCTTGTCCCGCAGCACGGGCGCGGTCTCCGCCGCGAGGAACACCAGCACCGGCGGCACCGAGTGCAAGACGACCCCGGCCACGTCGCCGTGCTGCCAGGCCGTCCAGGTGTTCATGACGTAGGTCGCGAGGAACGCGAACCACTTCGTCCGATGCGCCCACGCCCCTGTCTCGACCTGGTACCGGGCGGTCACCTGCTCCGCCCGCAGCACCGCGACCAGCACCAGCGACACCATGGGGTCCAGCAGCCATCCGGCCAGCCACCCGGCGGACCAGGTGGCCGCCCCGGCGGCGGCGAACGACTGGACGTTGACCATGGTGAAGGCCAGTCCGAGGAAGATCCCGAGCCAGATCACGGCGTCGATCTGGGTGCGGACTTTCTCCACTCGCAGCGCGACCACGTCGGGGTGGTTGGACAGCCGGCGGACCTTCGCGGCGGTGGCGGCGTCTTGGGCGAGCTTGTCGGCCCCGGTCAGCGGCTGGTGGCGCGCGTCGGCCGACGTTGTGGTGATTTCTGTGCTGGTCATCGGCGACCACCCCCGTGGTGCGTGACGATCTCGGTGATGGCCATCAGCCGCACGATCGTGTTGGCGGCGAGCAGGGCCGGGACGATGAGCGTGATCCACGTGGCCGTGGTGTTGCCGATCTTGACGACGATGAGCCACTGGACGAACGCGATGACCGCCGTGCACAGCACCAGCCGGACCAGGTTGGCGGTCATGCGGGTGACCTCGCGGACACCGCGCAGGGACTTGGTGGCGGACTTGCGGCCGGCCCGCCACACCGACAGCGTGCCGACCAGCGCGAGTCCACCGAGGACCATCAGGACTTGGGTGTTCATCACGCCACCTCCGCAGCGTCGTCGGGAAGGGGGAACAGGTCGGCTTGCCCGGGGGCCTGCCAGTCGCCGCCGTGCCACACCGCGTCCGGCGCGATGCCGTGCTCCGCGCGGATGACCGGCTCTTCGTCGGTCAGCCACTGGCGGCGTTCGGTGGCAGTGGCCTTGGCCCAGGTCCGTCCGGTGTGGTCGGTGAACCGGCGCATCGCCAGCCGCTCGATCGCCCGCGGGGACAGGTTCTTGGTGCTCACGCCACCTCACCCCCGGCCAGCAGCTCGAGTTCGCGGGTCCAGTTGATCCGGGTGGCTTCGGTGCCGGCCGGGACCATCGCGTCGGTGTTGTCCAGGAATCGTTCGAGGTCGGCGCGGCAGAACCGCAGCAGCGCCGGGCCGATCCGGCCGGACGGGTCACGCAGCTCGATCCACGTCGCCTCGTCACCGAGCGGGTCAGGCTCGACCTGGACGTCTCCGATCCCGCAGCAGGCGTCCAGCCCGTCGGCCAGCAGCTCCCGCGACAGCAGCCACGTCACCGGCGCCGGGGTGGTCGGGATCTCGACGGCCACGGCGAACGGGTCGGACACCCGGTAGGTCAGCGCCACCCGGACCACGTGCCAGCCGGCGGCGGGGACGTTGGTGGCCGGGACCAGCCGCGCGGTGATCCGGCGGCGGAGCGTCGTGCGTGCGGTCATGCCGCACCCCCGGCAATGTCCTTGTAATGTCCCGCGCCGGGCGCGGCGGTGGTGCCTACCATGGGAAACCTCTCCGAGTCGCCATGTGAGTGGTGGTGGGGAGTCCCGGCCTGGTCGGAGCGTTCTTGGCGGTTCGAGCCGCCCAGGCTGGGGTCAGAAACGGCGGATACGGCGCATGGGCCGTGCCGGGCGGTCATGTCAGCACCGCCAGCAGCAGTGCGACTGCCAGCAGCGACAGCCCGGCCACCAGCAGTCCCATCGCGGTGGAGATCTGCCGGTACTTGCGGACCGCGATCCCGCCCAACAGGACGGTGTCGACGGCGAGGGTGGTGGAGACCGGGACGCTCCCGGCTTCCAGCAGCGCGCCCGGCCCGTTGTAGGCGGCGTCCAGCCAGGTGCCCGGCGTGGGGAACTGGGTGAGCCCGGGCCGCACGGCCGACAGCAGGACCAGCACGGCAGCGAAGATCGGCACGGCGGCCAGCCACAGTCCGACCGTCGCCGGTACCGAGGTCTGGCGGGTGGTCAGCGCCACCACGCCGGAGAAGGCCAGTCCGACCAGCCCGAGCAGCGTGGTGACCTTGGTGTCGGCCTTGCCCAGTTCGGCGCGGGCCTGTTCGTGAGCCACGTGGACGTGCGGCATCGCGTCGGGGTAGGTCATGGGTCGCTCTCCTTCGGTCATCGGCCGATGCCGTCGTGGCGTTTGCTGTTGGCGTTCCAGCAGTTGTCGTTGAAGCAGTTGCCGTTGGCGTTGGTCGGCCATCCGCAACCCGGGCAAGGCGGGTTGCCCTTGCTGCACGGGCAGGGCGTGGTGGTCACGGCGAGGACGGTCATCGGTTGCCTCCCTGGGTTTCGCGCTGCTTGCGCTGGATCTGTTCCTGCTGGCGCTGTAGCTCGCGGTGCCACGCGCCGGAGTCGTTCTGCCCGCTCACGCCGCCTCCCCTCGGGTCACAGCGGAGATGTCCAGCCGGACCGGCAGCACTCGCAGCGCCGCGCGGTCGGTGCGCCGGCGGGTGCGGTGGGCGTGCTGGGAATCGGTGAAGGCGTGCCGGGTACGGACTTCGGCGACGGTCGTCGCGCCGGTCAGCTCCTGCTCGACCTCGGCGAGCAGCGCGTCAATGGCCGACTCGTCAAGTCCGTCCGGGTAGTAGCCCTGACCAGCAGGAACGCCGTCAACGGCGGCCCAGGCGGTGCGGTTGGTGATTCGTGCGGAGTTCATCGGAAGCCCTTCTGATGGTCTGTCGTTGCGACCACCAAAGACTCACATAGCTCTGCTAGTGGAGTCAACCTAACTCAGCTAGTAGAGCTAGAGAAGTGCGCACATTCACCTAGTTGGGCTAGCAGGGTGACAGCTATGCTGTGCGCATGGATGCCCTCGACCCGGACGACGCTCGTCCCCCGTTTCAGCAGGTAGCAGCGGTTCTCAAAGCCGCGATCGTCACCGGCAAGTTGCGGCCGGGCGACCGGCTGCCCTCGTACACAGACCTGGCGTCGCAGTACGGCGTGGCGCCGATGACTGCCCAGAAGGCAGTTGGCCTCCTTCGGGATGAGGGGCTGGTCATTTCGCGGCAGGGGAAGGGCTCGTTCGTGCGTCAGCGCACGGAGCGGTCCGTCGGTCTCAGGCCGCACGTAGAGGCCGTCTTCGAGAGTGGGGCAGTTGCGATCGACTTCGCCGGGTTCTCGGGGGAGACCTTGCAGGGTGTCATCAGCGAGCCGCTGGACAAGGTGCGCTCCGGCCGGCTCCAGCCAGAAAGCTTGCAGGTTCGCATCCTGCTGCCCGACCTGTCGAAGCCGCTCGGGCTACCGGCGCTCGCGCCCGACGGCGTGGACTCGCCGGACGTCCGCAAGCGTGCTGAGCGCATCGTGCAGCGATCTACGCAGGGGGTCGTGGACACGGTGCAAGAGCTCGCTGCGCTGGGCTTGGTCGAGTCGGCGTCGGCGCAGGTCCGGACCTACCACTCGCCGCCACTCTTCAAGCTGTTCCTGCTGAACCAGGCTGAAGCCTTCTTCGGGTTTTACCCCGTGCTTCAGCACTCGGTGGCCATCGGGGGAGAGCCTGTCGAGATCTTCGACCCCATGGGTAAGGACGCGGTGCTGTTCCACTACGCAAAGTCCGAGGACCCTGACGCGATTGAATCGCAGTACGTCGACCAGGCGCAGAAGTGGTTCGACAGTGTGTGGAATTCGGTAGCTAAGGATGTGGAGAATTAGTGACCGATCTTCGCGAGACGCTTGCCAGCGCCAAGCTGATCCTGTTTGACTTCGACGGTCCCATCTGCGACGTATTCGCGGGATTGCCCGCAGCAACCATTGCGCGTCGGCTTGAGCAAATTCTAGGCGAGCGCGTTGACTCGGATGACCCGTTGCGAGTTCTTCAAGAGTCGGCTCGATTCGGTCAGGATGTCGTTCAGGCGATTGAGTTCGAGTTGGTGCGTGCCGAGTTGGAAGCGGTCGACATTGCGACGCCGACTCCTGGCGGTCTTGAGTCGATGCGGGCCGCGTTGAATGCAGGGAAATCGGTTGGTGTGCTAAGTAACAACTCTCCGGAGGCTATCGCCAGATTCCTGCTCACGGCCGGATTGATGACCGATGTGGCGCCGGTCGTTGGTCGTCCTTATGGAAGGCCGGAGCTGATGAAGCCGCACCAGTACACGCTTCAGCAGGCTCTGATGGGCGCTCACGTGCAGCCGGGCGATGCGGTGTTCATTGGCGACTCGGCAACGGACATTGAAGTGGCGTTGGCTGGGGGAGTGGCACCTGTCGCGCTTGCAAATAAGTCGGGTAAGCGGGAGTTGTTCGAATCAAGTTCTCCGCTCGTTGTTGATGACATGCGTTCGATCATGGCTTGCCTTCAGGCTATGCAATAATTCGCGCTCTCGGCGGTACCGATATTTCACGATGAATGGTCCATTGGTCGCCATCCGGTGCGATGCAAGTCAGTCGGATATGTAGCTTGGTTCCTCGTTCCTCGTCCAAATCGATTACCCAGTAGACCGCGTCCCCCGTTGTTAGCTGGTCTCGGTCGGGAGAGCTGTCGAAGGTGGGTAAGTAGAAGGCGGCCAAGGGGCGACCTTGAGGAGATGTGCCGTTCATGCCAGACCGGAAGTAGAAGCCTCTGCTGTCGACAATCTCGGCTTCGATCCTCGCGAGAGGAGGAGACTCCTGAAGGCGAAAGTGCAGAACGTGCCAGGCTCCACCGTTATGGCTCTGCAGCTCGCCCGGGCTCACCTTAGGCGTGCGCTCCTCGTGTCGCCGGTCCTTGTCGAGTCGCGCTGTCTCTGCCGCTGCCTCTGCGGAGACGGCCGCGGAGTCCGCCGCTGCCTTCGCGGCGGCGGCCTGCTGGCGTCCGTAGTACGCGCTGGCTCCGGCGGCCAGTAGGGCGAAGATCGACACGATGAGCGCTGCGAGTGCCATCGGGCAAGTATCGCCGTCCGGATGGGGGTGACGATGGCGACGCGCCGCGGTGGAGGGGACCAGGCGGCGTCACCGCCTCACATGTGCCCCACGGGGACGCTCGTCAGCGGTGTTTCCACTGGTCAGGCACCGTAGCTTTCCGTTAATGTTGCGCGGCCATCTTCTTCTTGCTCTCCTTGCGAATTCGCATGGGTGGGAGTTCTGCCGTGCGTGCATCGACGAGGTTTGCGGCCTCGTCTGGGCGGACGTAAAGCCACAGCGAGTCACCTAGTGGACGCTTCGCCTTTAACCTGCGTGGACGATGACCCAGTGAACGAATAACAAGATCGCCTGCGGCCTTTGCGAGCGGCGGCGGCACGCTGTTGCCGATCTGCCGATGTCCATGCCAGTTGGTGCCCGACATACGAAACCAGTCCGGGTAGCCGTGCAGGCGAGCAGCTTCGCGCACGGTGATAACCCGGGGAAGTGTCGGGTGGATAGGCCGTGGAGAGGTGTGTGCTCCTCGCTCGCGTCCGGTGCCTGCGCGCAGTGTTCGCGAGGGTGAATCTAGTGACAGGCGGTAGAATCGGCTAATTGCCTCGACGCTGCCAGGCTGTGTCGAGGCGAACCTCTTTATGATCTCTGGGGTATGAACGGTGCGGAGTGAATTTGTCAAAAGCTCGTGGTCCCACAGCCTTGGTCGCCCCAGGTTTTCGACGGCAGATATATCTGCAAGATTGGCCGCGTACGCAGATGTGGTACCGATACGGCGTCGAACGTCTTCAGCGTTCAAGGCAGCAGAATCCGTCTTTAGTAGATCGTCGTATGCTTCGATCTCAGGTAACCCGTCGAAAGCATCACGTACTGTCATTTTGCGGACTGTGGGGGTGGGGAGCAGCTCGGGAATTTCTGATTCCAGTGAACCGAAGACTAAGACCCTCTTGCGAACTTGAGGGACGCCAAAGTCGCTAGCGTCAACCCACTTATCGGTTCCCGTCAGATGATAGCCGGCGTTGCGCAACTTCTTGAATACGGAATTGCGGAAATCTGCAAAGCGAGGCTCAAGTAGTCCTGGTACGTTTTCAAGAACAAAAGCTCGCGGACGCACCTCGCACACAAGGCGTGAAAAATGCATCAAAAGGTCGTTGCGTTCGTCATCATCTTGCCTGCGGCCCATGCTTGAAAATCCTTGACAGGATGGACCGCCGATCAAAACATCGATCGTATCTAGCGTGGTTCGAACGGCTCTCATCCTGGAGGCGCCTCGACTCGCTGCCGCGTAGACGTCTGCTGCAGTGATCCCCCGGACGTCTCTGCACAGGATTTCCGTATCCGGAAAGTTGTACTTGTGCACCATCGCGTGAGTCGGGTCGTACTCGATGGCTGCTACGACGTCAAAACCGGCCTGCTCAAAGCCGAGGCTCAGTCCCCCTGCGCCGGCGAACACATCGACGACGATCGGCCTCGTCGAACCCAGCCTCACGTGTTTGCCTTCCTGCGGGGCCGCAGGCCAGGGTGGTCGCGGCGTCGCTCCTGACGATCGCACACCAGGCCACTCGGAGCCAAGGCGCCACGCCTCTTCGGTGGAAGATATTCCAAACGACCTCGATCGGTGAGAGCATAGTTGGGTTCGTCGGCGAGCTACGGGGCGGGGAGTGCATGACCGGGCCAGGTGAAGACCCTTACAAGGTCGAGGCAGGCGCAGACAAACGACTGTTTGTGTCGATGCTCATCAGAGATATCGAGCTTATACCGGCCGTTATCGATTTGGTTGACAACTCTGTAGACGGAGCTCGAGCCACTTCGCCAGGAAACCTAAGCAAGCACTCAATCGAATTGACGGTCCTTCCTGAAAGATTCGAAATTAAGGATGATTGCGGCGGTATTGATCTAAACATTGCTCGGCACTATGCCTTTCGGTTCGGGCGACCGAAGGACTACGACGGTGTCGAAGGGTCTGTTGGGCAATTTGGCGTCGGCATGAAGCGTGCCCTGTTCAAGCTGGGCAACAACTTCGAGGTCGAATCAAGGACCTCATCCACGGCTTTTTCATTGCCTGTCAATGTTAGCGACTGGCTGGAAGATGAGAATTCTGACTGGCAATTCAAGATGAGCTCGGTCGACGAGAAGTATAATCCTGCCGAAGGTGGCGTGGGAACTACAATTCGTGTCTCCGAGTTGCATGAAACCGTGCGTGAGGATTTTGCTAACTCGCGCATTGGCAGCCAGCTAAAAGAGCAGTTACGCCTTCGTCATCAAAGTATCCTTAGTCAGGGTCTCAAAATGACCTTGAATGGAGAGGTTCTTAGGCCTAGCAGTCAAGCACTGCTTTCGGGTGCCGAGTTCTCGCCGATCAATAGGCGTTTTGTCGTCACCGTGGACGGCGGCGACGTACTGGTCCGTATTGTGGCGGGTATTGCCGCGTCAGGCTCCAATGAAAATGCTGACGATGGCGATGCGGAGGAATTCAAGGGGGGAAATGATGCTGGTTGGTGGATTTTTTGCAATGATCGGTTGTTGATATTCGCGGATAGAACTAGTCTGACGGGGTGGGGGGATCCGGCGCCAGCTTATCACCCGCAATATCGGCGATTTCGCGGCTACGTTTACCTGAGTGCTTCAAAGCCAGACCTTCTTCCGTGGAACACGACGAAGACCGGCGTTGACCAGGATTCGCGGGTGTGGCGCCGCGTTCAGTCAGAGATCAAGGTTAGCCTTGGTCAAGTTGTCTCTGCACTTAACCGCTTGAAGAATGAGCGGGAGTCTGGTGAAGACCTTGACGAAACGCCAATCTCTGCGGCGTTGAGTAAGGCTAAGCCCGTACCGTTAGATGACTTACCCTCGCAGTCAGCTTTGCATGCACCCTCGCCGAGGAGACTGCCTAGACCGATCCCTAGGCGACGATCAACTCAAAAGGTTCAGTACGACGTAGAACTAGACCGATATCGCGAGGTATTTGACTTGACCGACGCAACCTCTGCGGCGGACGTTGGGCGTCGAACATTCGACTACTTCTACGAGAGAGAAGTAGAGGAATAATGGCGACGATGTCGTATGAGTCTAGGCCGTCGAAAACCGTTGTGCGAAGAGTCTTCTTCGAGTCGTTACGTCACCTTAAAGTGATCGCGGCCTTCGCGGATTATCAGTACGTCGGATTCGGTGCCCTTGAGTTCATTGACTTTGATATGGCTCACCGCAGTTTGGGTATCGAGAGCATGGTTAGCATTGAGCGAGACGTTCATATTGAAAGGTATGAATGGAACCGACCTTTCAATGGCATTGATATTCTCTCTGGAACCTCTTCGGATATCTTGCCGACCCTAGACTGGTCTCGGCTATCTATAGTGTGGCTTGACTATACGGACACCTTGAATAAAGAGGTGATCCGAGATGTTGAGATGCTGCTGCGTGTGTTGATTCCTGGAAGTGTACTAGCTGTCACTGTGAATGCGCATCCGGTTCATCTGGGTGAACGTGTCGAAGCGTTGAACTCTGCTATCGGTCCTGACCGTGTCCCGCTCAGGATGACCGAGAGTCGCCTGGGGGGTTGGGGGATGGCTGAGGTGCAGTGGGAAGTTTTAAATTCGGCTATCTCGGAAACGATGTCGAGTCGCGGGGATGGTACAAATTGGAACCAGATCCTCAATCTCCGCTACCAAGACGCGGCGAAGATGCAGATGATCGTCGGCGTAGTGGGATCTGACGATTTCCGAGAGACGTTGGACTCCTGTAGGTTTGAAGAATTGGCAGAGCTGCGTCGCGAAGATGATGCCCTGGTTGTCAATGTTCCTATGCTCACCCGTAGGGAAAGAGACTGGATAAACCAGCGTCTTCCTGCAGTCGGGGCCGTGGCTGATATTTCGTTACCAGGAGTCAAGGTTCGGGAAATAGATGACTATAAACGAATATATCGATGGCTTGAGGCGACTTCCTGAGCCCGTGAGTCGCAATGGGACAGGTGGTGGAGTGCTCTAGCATGTAGGGCTCCCGACCTGGGGGCCCTCGCTCGCCCGGAGCCTTCGGGATGGAGTGGCCGCGTCTCATATGTCGTCTCGTTCGTCTCAGTCCGGCGTCGGCCGTCCCGGTACTCGATCGCGCTTTGACCAGGAGATCAGTGACCTGCGGACTGACGTGAACGGCGGACCGGACAGCTTGTAAACAGAAGGTCAGGGGTTCGAGCCCCCTTGGCGGCTCAGCTCTGACCAGGGAGTCTCCGTTCTCGGGAGACTCCCTGTGCCTGCCAGAGCAGCCCGCCGAGCTGCGTGGCGATGCCTCGTCGGGCACGTGCTGGTAGCGCTGGGCCATCGTGATCTTGGACCAGCACGAGCCGAAAGCCGGTTACCCGCGGTTCGTCCAGCCGGTGGCACCCCGGACCTGGTCCTGCGCTACTCGTTGTTCGGCGACGAGCCCCCGCCGGCATTCCTGTCCACGCGGTATCTCTCATCGATGTCAGGAAGCCAGAAGCAGAGTTCCAACGTCTTCATGCGCGCCCAGTGCGAAAGACGTCGTGCCTGCACGATCAACGAGAAGAACCCGACCGCCAGGAGCACCGCACATCCGGCCGCCATCGCCGGGGTACGGCTGAGGAACAACTCGACGATCGCGGCGACGAACCCCAACGCCAGCGGGGGCGCGCAGTTACGCAGCATGAGGCCACTGGCGCGCAGCCGGGTCACCTCGGCCGCGGCGTCCTTGTCGTGGAGCTGCAGTGCGGACAACAGGAGGAAAGGATCGGCCTGGACGTAGTCCCGGTCCTGCGCCGTCGGCACACGACGGAGGAACTCCTGGCGTGGATGCCGCTCACGCCTGCGCGGTACGACCCGGTTCACCACCGCGCCGACCGGGTAGGCCACGTATCCGAGCAGGTAGCTCAGCAGCACGAAAACGATCAACGTCGGCACCGGTGTGCCGGCGAGCGCGCCGATATCGACCCAGTGCAGCCTGACTACCAGGTAGCCGAGGAACGCCAAATAGATCGAACCGGAGATCGTGTAGGTGAACAGGTCGAATATGCCGATGGCGAAGGTCACCCACTGATCCAAGAACTTGGACGGGGCCAGCGCCACCCCCAAGCGAGCGACCGGTCTGCGAGGGTGTCACGACCACGCGGGTTCGGGGCCGTCGTAGCCGAGCAGCTCGGGCCACGGGACGTCCTGGTTGGATAGGGGAATGAACGGTACTCAGTCCATAGACAGGCCGTGGGGTGCCTCGGTGTTCGGCGCGGCGAGCGTGGATGCCGCCCCGGATCTGGCCCGGCTGCGGGTGGCGATCAAGCAGACCCGGCCGACGCCCGCCGAGGCGTTCGAGGTCACCCGCACCGGGGTCAACCAGGTCCGAGAGGTGCTACGCGGACACGCGATTCCCGACACGGCCGTATCCACCTCGCGGCTGAACCTGAAATCGAGTTGGGGCTTCACCGGCAACGAGCGCAAGTTCATCGGCTATGAGTGTGCCGCCTCATTCGTGATCGAGCTGCGTGAGCTCGAGCTCCTGGAGACGGTCCTGGTCGACGTGGTCGAGGCCGGGGCGAACCAGGTCGACGGGGTCGAATTTGACGTGAGGGGCAAGAAGCAGCTGCGGGCGCAGGCACGTGAGGCCGCGGTAACCGCCGGTCGAGAGAAGGCGGATCTGTACGCACGCGCCGCAGGAGTACGGCTCGGCCCGGTCATCCACATCCAGGACATCGACTCCGAGCAGATGCCGAACACCTCCCGCAGCCATGCCCAATCCGGGGCAGGCGGTGGCGAGGGTGACCTGACCCCCGGCAAGATCACCGTCTCGGCGGGTGTGGTCATCGGATTCTCCCTCGTCGGGGATTGATCAGACGACGACCAACCGCAGGCCGGGCAGTCGTAGACATCCGGCGTCTGGCGCGGGTGGGCGCCGCTACGAGGCGGGGCCGACGCCGTTGCGCAGCGCGGTGAACAGCCGATCGAGGCGCGCGCGGTGGTCCTGCCCGACGGTGGTCGCCGGTTCGCCTGCGATGCGGCGGCGGGCGGTCTCCACCAGTGTCGCGCTGTAGCCGGCGATGAAGAACGCGGCGAGCAATGTCGCGTCGCCCTCGAAGGTCGGGTCGCGGTCGAGCTCCTCGGCCAGCGCTCCCTGAAGTTCGGACATGACGGCTCTCGCGCGCGCGACGAGCACCGGTGATTCCGCGACCGTCCGGAAGAAGGGCACGGAACGGTCGGCGACACCGGAGAGCGGCCACCTTCCTCCGCAGTGGCACCCGCGACCTGTTCCTCTCCAACACCGTCCGGATGCACCGCAACCTGCGCGTTGCGGAGGGGGCGCGCAGGTCGCCGACCGTAGTCGGTGATGACGGCGGAAAGCTGCCAGCGCGGCGTGCGGTGTCCGCCTAGCGTCGCGGTATGTCACAAGACAGTCGCGCCATCGTCCAGAGCGCATGGCGGGCGTTTGCCAGTCACGATGCCGATCAAATCGCTGCGGTCTTCACCGAGGACGCCGAATGGCTCGCCCCGCCGGGGAACGCCACGGCGATCGCGCTGGATGTCCCGAGCCACATGGTGGGCAGGAAAGCGATCGCGCACTTCCTTGCCGAGGATTTCACCCGGTTGTTCGTGCGCGATGTCTTGGTCACATTTCACGGCTTCCACGCCGATGGTGCGCGGGTGGTCGTCGAGGAAACCATGACGGCGATTCTGGCCGACGGCAACCACTACGCCAACGACTACTGCCTGGTCTTCGAGCTCCGGGACGGCCTCATCCACCGGGTCCGCGAGTACATGGACACCGCGCGCGGGCACCGCATGATCTTCGGAAAGTGACCGCCGGTGGAACGCGTCCTTCGACTCACTCTTATGGCTGAAACCCTGCGGTGGATTCTTCCTCCCGGTATCGTCCTCGCGGCGGTGTAGCCGGCCATGGCGACCAGGGGAGGGCCGTTGGCGTTCAGTCTTGACCACGTCGTGCTCGCGGAGCTTGGTGTACCCGATGTCGCTGTTGCGGACGCGCAGCTGAACGAGCTGCTGCAGCCCGGTGGTGAGCGAGTCGAACTCGCCGCCGGGTACGAAGCCCGGGACTCGAGCGGCACCGTCAGGGTCGTGGTCGATCCGCAACGCAGGTTGGTCAACGTCGACGTCCGGCACAGCTGGGTAGCGCGGATTCCGGCCGCCCAGCTCGCCGGGGTGCTGTTCCAGACCTACGTGACAGCCGTTCAGCGCGCCACGGTCGTCGAACTCGCCAACGCCACGGAGCCGGCCGCCGCTCACCCCGTTGAGCAGATCCCTGTCCTCGACGAATCCCTGCCGTACGAGGAATGGATCGCCGCCATCCGCGCGCGAATGGCCGACGTCGACGCGCAGCTGGAACGCATCCATCGGCTCGAGGCGAGCCGGGCGACTCCGATGGCCGGTGACATCCGGAGTCCGCGCGGGTACTTCGTGCTGCACCTGCGAGGGGGCAATCCCACCGGGGTGACCGGCTCGGTCGACGTGCTCGCGAACGCCGGCTCGGATCGGCTCGGGCTGGACTTCCTCCAGATGTTCGCCGCAGCCGGTTTGGCCACGTCCGCTGCTCAGGCACCGTCGCGCTCCGCCCGGCAGCCGCCACCGGACGACGAGGACGTGTTCGAGTTCCGTTACGACGATTAGGGGCCTCACGATGGTTGGCTACAAGGTCATCACCTCGGCGGTACGTGCCGAGGGAACGAAGTGGCGGGGCCTCGCCGACACCCTGGGCGGCGTGAACCCCGTCGTGAAGAACGCGACACTGGGACCAGCGGCGTTCTTCGTCGGCGATCCGCTCACGCTGGCCACGGAAGCGTTCAACGCGTCGCTGCTGAGCGACACCTACGAATCCCTTCGCTCCTACGTGGAAAAGGCCGTGGACGGGGGCATCCTCGAGTTCGACCAGATCGACGACGCGCTGCAGAAGACGGCTCGGATGTACGAGCTGGCCGAGGAAGTCACCGAAATCGATCTGAAGAAGATCTACGGAACGGCACCACAGTAGCCATGACCACACCAGCGGGCCCCGAGGCCTACACCGGCCCCCTCGAGGACATGTTCGCCAGGATCGAGGGCGAAGTCCACAAGATCATCGACAAGTACAACGCCGCGGTCGACCACATCAACGACTGGAAGTACGTCCTCGGCCCGGCGCTGATCTGGATCTCCGACGCACTCCAGAAGATCCGGGACGGCCTGGACAAGGTCGTGAAGCTGGTGCGGTACGCCGTCGAACACCACACGCCGGTCGTGTCGCTGATCATCCATAGCTTCAACTGGCAGGACCACGTGCAGAAGGACGTCTCCGCCGTGGTCGGCTCGGTCGAAGCCCCCGCCGACCCCAATCTCGCTTACTGGGAGGGCGCGGCCGCGACCGAGTACCGGAACCGGGCCAAGACCCAGCGTGATGCGGTGGAGGCGATCGGCGGCCAAGGCGGCAAGGCGGATGCGATCAGCAGCTGGCTGATGAACATCGCCAAGCTCAACGTCGAGTTCATGACCGGTCTGGTGAAGATCGTCGCCGACTTCCTCGGGGCGCTGGTCACGGCCGGCCTCGAAGGCGCCACCGTCGTCGAAATCCCCTTCGCCGTCAAGGATCTGGCCGGCGCCATCGGGGGCCTCGTCACCAACGGCATCAACCGGTTGGCCGAGATCGCCACCCGGCTGATGGGCACGCTGGCCGGCGTCCGCGATGCCAAGGGACTGATGAACGACCCCCGGCTGCCCGGTGGCCAGTGGCCGCAGGCGGTCAACCTGTGACCGGGGAGGCCCAGCTGTGAGCGCACCGACCCCGCACGGGTACCCGCAGTACGGGCGCGGAGGTCCGCCACCTCCGAAGCGCAGCGTTCGCGCCGGCTGGATCATCGCCATTGTGGCCGTCGGCGTGGTCGTGGTGGTCGGCGTCGCCGTGGGAGTGTTCGTGCTGCTCAACCGCGGCAGCGGCGACGACACGGTCGACGGCAAGTACGGGTCCGCGCCGCTGGCCGGCTGCGACGACGTCGCCCGCCGGGTGGGGGACCTGCCGCCGAAGAGCTCCGATACGCCGCTGCAGGGCAGCAAGGGCTGGTTGTGCACCTTCACCGACCCGGCCGGCGCTGTGACGGTTCACCTCGACGTGGAAGTGAACACCGTGCAGCGGCAGCGCGCCGGATTCGACGTCCAGACCTCGTCGGCCGGCTACGTGCTGGACCCGGCAACACACCTGGGGGAGCGTGCGGCGTGGGGACCGGCCGGCAGCGGGCAGTCGTGTGACTTGCTCGTCCTGGACAGCAACGCGACGTTCAAGGCCGGGATCGACGACTGGAAGGCGGCGCGCGAAGACGGACTGACCTGCAAGGACAGGGTCAAGGTCATCGCAGGGGCTCTCTACGACGCGATGCAGCCCCGGTAAGACCGCTCCGACTCGAACCGGACGAGCTTCGGCGGCGATCATGCAACGGTCTGCCGGCCCCGTCTCGTATGTACGGGTGAGAGGGGGTCGTGACCGATCGCTGGGTGCCGGGGCACCCAGCGCCCTGGAGGCCGCGGCGCCGGGCAGTCTCCTGGCACCGACCGAGCGGGAGATCGCTTACTGCTACCAGACTCCGAAAGCTGGCAGTCCGACGTGTATGACTTCCAGCCCCGCCAAGCTGACGGCGCGAGCTACCGCGTCCCTCAGCTCGTCGCGGCTCTCGGGCTTCCCGCAGCGCAGATTTGACCGCGCACCGCGGGTCCTCCCCGGTCGTGTCCGAAGAGGACCCACGGCACCTCAGCGGGGCAGGACGAGGTGGTCGGCGATGCTGTACAGGTCCGCCTGCGCGCTGGTGCCCGCGACGGCGATCGGCGCGTCGTGGACGGCCTTGAGGATCCAGAGCGTGCGGTAACCGTTCTCGTCGAGGTAGCGGGTCGCGTGTCCCTGGACCGGTTGCCCAGCGGTGCCGCGCACCTGGCCGGCCTCGTCGAGGCGCACCTGGACCGGCGGCATGGTGCTGCACGTGCCCACCGAGTAGCTCGTGCGCGGACCGCTCGGGCCGCCCTTCTCGACGTCGAACGTGCACATCCGCAGGCCGTCGGGCAGCTTGCCGAGGCCGAACACCGGGGCGACGGTGGTGGTGCCCGGGAAGGTGACGTTCTCCGCGACGCGGCGGCCCGCGTCGATCAGCTGCTGCGCCGACGCCGTGCTGCCCGGCTGCGCGGCCACGTTGACGTACAACGAGCCGCCATCGGGGTGAGTCAGGTACACCTCGTAGCCGCCCGGGCCGTCGGAGTGCGAGCTCTCCACGCCGGCGCGCCCGCCGATGGTGACGGGCCGGCCCGGACCGGACTTGAAGGCGGCCTGCCCGATCGGCATCATCCGCATTTCCTGCACGTCCACGAGCAGGACCTGACGCCCGGACGTCACGGTCAGCATGTACTCGCCGTCGTACACCGGCTTGTCGGGGTTCGCCGCGCTGCCACCGATGTTGATCCGGCGCACGAGGTGGTCGGCCTTGCCCGGCGGTAGCCAGCCGAGCGAGTAGGGCATGGTCAGCTCCGCGATGGCCGCCTTGTCCGGTGCCTTGACGGCGGCCGGAGCGCCGGCCTGGCCGGCGCCCGTGGCCACCTGGGTGTCGGACGCGGGCCGGTTCAGCGCGACGGCGGCGACCGCGGCCAGTGCGAGCAGGACCACCCCGGCGGCGGCCGCGAGCGGACGGCTCACCACGGCACGCCTGCGGTCGATGCGCTGACGCGTGGCCGCCAGCACCTGGTCGCTGTCGGGGGCGTCGGGCTCGTGGGCGGTGAAGGTGTCCTTGATCAGGTTCTCGATGTCCATCAGCTCTCCTTCGCCTGAGCCATCCGGTCGATGTTCAGGCCGTGTCGCAGGGTGGTCAGGGCTTTGCGGGCGTGGGCCCGCACGGTGGCCTGGGCGCAGCCGAGCAGGTCGGCGATGTCGGCGTCGGCGAGCTGCTCGTAGTACCGGAGCACCACGACCGCGCGCTGACGCCGGGGCAACCGCGCCAGGCGCTGCCACATGTCCTCGCGTGCCGCGTGGTCCGACGCGAAGTCGTCCGGCCGCGCCTCGTCCGGCGGGTCGCCCACGGCGATCAGCCGCGCCGACCCGCTGCGCCGCCAGGACAGGTAGCCGTTGGTCACCATCCGCAGGACATAACGGTCGGGGTGCTCGGCGTCGCTGATCCGCGACCACCGCCGGTACACCTTGACCAGCACGTCCTGCACCAGGTCAGCGGCCTGTTCCCGCTCCCCGGTCAGCATCGTCGCGTAGCGCAGCAACCGCGGCAGCTGCGCCCGGACGAAGTCCTCGTAGTCAGCCATCACTATGAAGACTGCCGCCGCGCAGGATCCGTGTACCGGCACGCAGAACTTTCTTGCGAACCGGCGCACGACGGAAGGGCCCGCCGGAGGGGTGCTCCGGCGGGCCCTTCGAGGTGGAACGGTCAGGCAGCGGCCGTCGAGGCGGAACTGCTGTGGCCGGAAAGATCCCGGCGATTCCCGGAAGCCGTCAGCTCAGGGTCAGTGCGGTGTCGTCGATGCAGAACGAGGTCTGCAGGGACGAGTCTTCGGTGCCGGTGAAGGTCAGCGTCACCGTCTGCCCGGCGAAAGCCGAGACGTCGACGGTGCGCTGCTGGTAGCCGGTGGCCTTGTTGAGGTTCGAGTACGTCGCCAGCGTGGTCGAACCGGCCTTGACGGTCAGCTTGTCGTACGCCGACGACGTGGTCGTCTCGGCGGAGTCGACGTGCAGGTAGTAGGTCAGCGTGGCGTGGCAACCGGCGGGGATGCTCACCGACTGGGACACGGTGTCGGTGTGGGTGCTGCCGTAGCCGTTGAGGTAGGCCAGGTAGCTGCCGGTGTGCGGGGCTTCACCGTCGGCGGAGGTGGTGATGATGCCGGTGGACGCGGTCCAGGGGCTGGTGCCGGTTTCGAAGCCGGGGTTGCCCAGCTGCTGGCCGGAGCAGCCACTGCCGCCGGTGGGGTTGATCGTCCAGCTGAACGTGGTGCTCGCGGTCGCGCCGGTGGAGTCCTTCGCGGTCGCGGTCACCGAGGAGGTGCCGGCTGTGGTCGGGGTGCCGGAGATCAGGCCGGCGGAGCTGATGGAGAGCCCCGCGGGGAGGCCGGAGGCGGTCCAGGTGTAGCCGCCGCTGCCGCCGGAGGCCGACAGCTGCAGGCTCGCCGCGGTGCCGACGGTGCCGCTCTGGCTGCCGGGGTTGTTCGCGGTGACCGGGCCGGGGCCGGAACCGCCGGAGGTGAAGGCCGCGGTGCCGTTGGGGGTGCCGAGCCCGGTGGGGCCGTCCCAGCCCGCGCCGGCCTTGCACAGCACCGCGACCGAGCAGCTGCCGTTGCTGCCGGAGGTCACGTCGTTGAGGTTTCCGGTGTGGGAGTAGGGATACGCGGCCGGGGTGTCGGACGCGCCGGGGTTGCCGGCGAGGGCGTAGACCGAGGCGATGATCGGCGACGAGGCGCTGGTGCCGCCGTAGACGGCCCAGCCGCTGCCGCCGTAGGTCTGGTACACCGCGACACCGGTCTGCGGGTCGGCCACGGCCGAGACATCGGCGTTGGCGCGCTTGCTGCAGCCGGTGGTGACGTTCTGGAACGACGGCTTGGCCACGCTGGCCGAGCAGCCGCTGCCCGCGCTGCTCCACGCAGTCTCGGTCCAGCCGCGGGTGCCGCCACCCTGGGTCAGCGAAGTGCCGCCGACGGCGGTGACGTACTGCGAGGAGGCCGGATAGCTGATGCCGTAACCGGAGTCACCGGTGCTCGCGGTGATCGCGACACCCGGGTGGTGGAAGTAGCTCGAGTCGTAGCCGGCTTCGCTGCCGTCCTCACTGCCGCCGTAGCTGTTGGACACGTACTTGGCGCCCAGCGACACGGCGGTGTTCACGGCGGTGCCGAGGTCGGCCGTGCTCGGCTGGCTCGCCTCGACGAGCAGGATGTGACAGTTCGGGCAGATGGCGGAGACCATGTCGACGTCGAGGGAGATCTCGCCGGCCCAGCCGCTGTCGGCGGTCGGCAGCGGACTGCTCTGGCCGTTCTCGTTGACCTTCTTGAAGCAGCCGTTCGCGGTGGTGCAAGCCGGTAGCCCGTAGGTGGAGCGGTAGGTGGCGAGGTCGGCTTCGGCGTTGGGGTCGTCGTTGGAGTCCACAATGGCCACTGTGGCGGACGAGCTGCCGCTCGCGGTCAGGTTGTAGGCGCTGCGCAGGCCGGACGGGCCGAAGCCGCCCGGCAGGGCGTTCGGTGCGAGCAGGGCGTGCATGGTGTCGGTCTGGCGTTCCGCGAAACACGTTGCCATACCTGGTTTTGCGACCGTGGCGCAGACGCGCGAGGTCGGGTGGACGGCGGCCGCCGCCGGCGCGGCGACAGCCGTTGCCGTGACGGCGGGGGTGGTCAGTGCCAGCGCCGCGAGTCCGGCGACAGCGAGGATTCTTCGGGGTGAACGGGACACGATCCCTCCCAGAGAGATGCATGTGAACGGGGAGTCCACTGTCTACATGGCGCGGTCCCGTGTGGATAGCCACCTTCGGACGGTGCCGTGATCTTGCCGGGCAGGACTGCCGGAAAAGCCGCCGAATGGAGCACGAATCAACCGGCCATCTCCTGACGGTGACCCGTAAAAGGGACGAATCAGAAATTGACGTTGCCATACTTTCGTCGGGACCGGAGCCGCCTGCCGGCCACCCCGGATGACCGACGGGGCCACGCGCGGCCCCTCGACGTCGGCGAGCGGACAACCGGGCGGCCGCGGTGCACGCGGCCGTCCGGCCTGCGGGGGCGATCCGGCTCGCCCGGTTCCGGGCGCCGCTAAATGCGTTGACGCGCTCGGACCGGTGCCTGAGGATGGTTCCAGACGAAAGAAACCACAGGAGTGATCATGATGCACATGCAGCTGCGAGAAGAGTGGTGCACCGCCGCCACTGTCGCCGCCTGCGTGTCCATGGGTTCCTGCGTGCGGCACCACCTTCCCGGCTCTGCGCCGTGACGTAGTCCGCGTCATGGCACGGGAGCCGCCCTCGGGAAACCGATCCGGGCGGCTTTCTCCTTTTCTGTGCCGCAATTCTTTCCAGATGCTGTTTTCCCTGCGCTTGTCTCGGCCGCAACAGTGCGGGCGACGCGAGTGCGCCTCCGTGGCTCAGTGGACAGAGCAGCGGCTTCCGAAGCCGCAGGTCGCAGGTTCGACTCCTGCCGGGGGCACCAGCCGACGTGCCGAGGGGGGCGCGCCGGCTCCCACGGGAGACGCGCCGGAGCGCGGGTGATCCTTGCAAGATCGCCTCGGTGGGTTCGACACCCACGTCTTCCACCGTGGCCGATGCCGAAGGAGACGAGGCCCCGGGCTGTGGCCCCGGGTGAAGCCGGTGCGAGTCCGGTCGGCCACTCACGCGCGCGGTTCGGCAACCAGCGGGGCCTCATAAGCCTCGCCAACGTGGATCGACACCACGGCGCGCGACCGCACCACCGCACGACTGCACCACCGCACGACCCGTGTCATGACGGTCATGGGGCGGCCTGCAAAGCCGCCGGTGCCGGGTTCGACTCCCGGGCGGGTCTCCGAGCACCATCGCGCCTTGACCGCGCGGATCGTCGCATCGGCAAACTGTCGGTGCCCCGGTCCAGTGTCCCGAACAGAACCTGAACGGGAGGAACCGTGGCCGCAACGCATACGCTGGAAACACCGGAAGCCGACATCGTCTACGACGTCCACGGGCCGGCGCCCGCCGAGAGCCCGCGGCCACCCCTGCTCATGGCCGGGCAACCCATGACCGCCGACGGGTTCGGCACGCTGGTGTCGCACTTCCCCGACCGCACCGTGGTCAAGTGTTCGGCAGCAGCGGTGGCGCGGTCGCCACGCTCGCGCTGGTCACCGCCCACCCCGGTGATGTCAGCACGCTGGTCGTCCACGAGCCGCCGCTCATCGGGGCGCTCCCGGATGCCGCCGCGGCCGAGCGCGCCGGCCAAGCGGTGCGGGATGCCTAACAGGCCAAGGGCTTCGGCGCCGGGATGGCGGCGTTCATGGCGATGACGTCGTGGCAGGGCGAATTCACCGACGCCTATTTCGCGCTTCCGCCGGCGGACCCGGTGCGGTTCGGCCTGCCTGCCGCCGACGACGGCAGTCGTGACGACCCGCTGCTGACCGACCGCTCCCTGGCGGTGACCACCTACCGGCCCGACGTCGAGGCGCTGGCCGCGGCGCCGACGCGCATCGTCGTCGCCGTCGGCGAGGAGTCGCGCGAGGTCTTCACCGGGCGTGCCGCGGTCGGCACCGCCGGACTGCTCGGGCAGGAGGCGATCGTGTTCCCCGGCCACCACGGCGGTTTCCTCGGTGGCGAGTTCGGCTACGCCGGTCAGCCGGAGGCCTTTCGCCAAGAAACTCCGGGAGGTGCTTGAAGGCTGACCTTCCCCTCTCTCCAATGCCCGGCGGACTCAATCAAACGTTTAGTTGACAGAGTCGTCTGCTTGGTTGACCATGGCTGCGTCACGGTCGCTGCGGGGAGAAGGGGTACGTCGTGGAGAAGCACGCGCTCAGGTGGTGGGCACTGGCGGTCGTGGTGCTCGCGGTGCTGGTGGACATGATCGACAACCAGATCGTCGCCGTGGCCCTGCCGACCATCCGGCGTGAACTCGGCACCGGCGAGTCCGCACTGCAGTGGATCTCGGCCGGCTACGCGCTGGGGTTCGCCCTCACGCTGATCACCGGCGGACGGCTGGGTGACCGCCACGGGACGAAGAAGCTGTTCGTCGCGGGCATGGTCGTGTTCACGGCCGCCTCGCTCGCCGCCGGGCTCGCCGGGCACGTCGGCGTGCTGATCGCCGCGCGCGTGGTGCAGGGCGCCGGATCCGGGCTGATGGTGCCGCAGGTCCTGTCGTTCGTCCACGCGGAGTTCGACGAGCGGGAGCGGCCCCGGGCGATGACCTGGTACGCGGCGGCGTTCCCGCTCGGCGGGCTCGCCGGGCCGCTGCTGGGCGGGGCGCTGACCGAGGCCGACCTGTTCGGGACCGGCTGGCGGGCGATCTTCCTGGTGAACCTGCCCATCGGGGTGCTCGCGCTGGCCGGCGCCCTGGTGACCATGCCGGGCCGGCCGGGCTTCGTCCGCCACCGCATGGACCCGGGCGGGCTGGCGCTGCTGACGGCCGCGTTGTTCGCGGTGTTCTTCCCGCTGGTGCAGGGGCGCGAGCTGGGCTGGCCGGCGTGGTCGATCGTGCTCCTGGCCGCCGCCGTCCCGCTGTTCGGCGGGTTCGCGTGGCACCAGCGGCTTCAGTTCCGCCGAGGTGGTGAACCGCTGCTCCCGCCGGACCTGGTGCGGCAGCTCGCCGGCAGCCAGGCGGTTCTCCTGTGCGTCAACACCGCGGTCGGCGTGTTCTTCGTCCTGACCCTGCACCTGCAGCTCGGGCTCGGCTTCTCGCCGTGGGAAGCGGCTTTGACGTTCGCGCCGTCGACGCTCGGCATCGTCGCGGGCAACGTCCTGGCCATGCGCCTCGCCCCGAAGCTCGGGCGGTCGTTCACCGCGGGCGCCGTCGCGGTACTGCTGGCCGGTCTGGTGGTGCTCGCGGTGCTGGTGTCGTGGTCGGGGCCCGCGTTGCGCGGCTGGGTGCTGCTGATGCCCGTGATCGCCGTCGGTCTCGGCATGGGGGCGGTGCTGAACGCGCTGTTCGGCGCGTCGATGGCGCGGATCCGGCCGGAGCAGGCCGGTGCGGCGTCCGGGATCGTGAACACCACGGTCCAGCTCGGCACGGCGACCGGGATCGCCTTGTCCGGTACCATCTTCTTCACCCGGCTCGACGGCGGTTCCGCAGCCGCGACGGCGGGAGCGCTCGCGGTCAGCGCCGGAGTCCTCGTACTGGCGCTCCTCCTGACGGCGGCGCTGCCCGTGCGTCAACCTTCTGTTCCGCAGAGTCAAGCGGTTGGTTGACGTATAGTCGCGACGTGACCGCGCCGAAGCCCCGCCGTTCGCCGAAGCCCCAAGAGCGCCAACGGGATCCGGAACGGACCCGCCGGCTGATCCTGGAGGCGGCGGCCGCGGAGTTCGCGGCGAAGGGGTACGCCGGGGCCCGGATCGCGGCGATCGCGGCGCGGGCCGGGGTCAACCAGCAGCTGATCTCGTACTACTTCGAGGGCAAAGAGGGCCTGTACCGGGCGATGTCGGAGGGGTGGGGGGAGCGGCAGAGCGAGCTGATGGCTCCGGACCTGCCCCTGTCCGAACAGGTGCGGCGGATGGCGCTGGAGGCACTCGCCAGCCGTGACGGCGTCCGGCTGCTGGCGTGGTCGGGCCTGGAGTACGACGGCCCGGACACCGACCCCGACCACGCGCCGCGCACGCAGCGCCTGGTGGGCACGGTGGAGCAGATCTCGGCGCTGAAAGCCGCCGGCCGCCTGCCGGACTGGGTCGACCCGGCGTGCCTGACGGTGCTGCTGATGGCGGCGGCGATGGCCCCGGTGACGCTGCCGCACGTGGTGGACGGACTGACCGGGACCGACGGCGGCTCGCCCGAATTCGTCCGGCAGTACGCCGACCAGCTGGCCCGGCTGGTCGAGCACCTGGGGCCGGACAAGCCCTGACGGGCGTCACTGCGTGACGGGTTCCGCGGTGGCGGTCGACACCACGGCGCCGGGGCCGGGCGTGGTCGACGGCGCGGCGGGTCCGGCCAGGGTCACGCCGGCGACCAGCGCGAGCGTGACGACGAACAGGGCCGTGCGAAGGAGGGCGGAAACGGAACAGACGACCATCATGGCAGGCTCCTCGCGATTTCCCCGTAATGGGGTAGATCAATTTCTCGGATGTCCGCGAAATCGCGGTCTGCATTGATGGTGTCTGCTGAGGGGTGGGGTGGACAAGTCGTTTCCCGTTGCTGGAAACGGCTTCCACGGGGAAACTCCGGCGGTGGCCCGGTCCGGTGGCACCGGCCGGGCACTGCAGCTTCGCCGGTCTGCGGAGCTCAATGCGTAGTCATGGCGGCACCCTCACCACGGTTTCGGCTTTCCCGTGGATGATCGCTGCGAAGGGCGCCTTCGCTACCGCTGTGGGCCGGGTGGCCGACAAGTGTCCAGTTTTTGGCCCATTTCCGGACGGCAAGAAACGAGCCGCCTCGCTGCGCGGTAGCTGCCGAACGTGACGGAAGGGCAACAATGTGAATTCGCGCGCAACACATTTCGTCGCGTTGGCGACTGGCTTCCATGAATGTGATGTCCATTCTTGGAGTTGCTTGGAGAATCGAGGAAATGATGAATGCGAGGATTTCACTCGTCACGGTGGTGATCGTGTTGACGGGCGCAGTCGTGGCCGCTTGCACCCCCGACCCGTTGGACGTGACCTGCGAGAAGTACCTCAGTCTCGGCGAGGCCGAACAGCTGGATCTGGCCGCCCTCTGGGGAACGCCCACACGCGACCACGTCGACGCGACGGGGAGGATCGTCGCTCCGCGCTACCGGAGCGACCTGCTCGGTTATTGCCGGACACATTCGGACGACAAATTGAAAGATCTCGAGCTCACCTTCCGGTGAGCACGATTCCACCCCCGAAAGGAGAAATCATGAGTGCGGAACCGCAGTCATCCGCGGGCCGGGTCCCGGGCTCGGCCGAACTCCGGCCGTACAGCGAGGGCAAGCGCGCCGGGTACGGCCTGTTGTGGTCGGCGTGGACCGTCCTGCTGACCATCGGCGGATTCGTCCAGCTGGCGAACGGCTCGGTCCTCTCCGGGCTGGTCGGCCTCGGGCTGGCGGCCCTGGCCCTTCGCTACGCCTGGCGGATCTGGACCTGGCAAGCGAAGCGGCTCATCTTCTTCATCGTCTTCTGATCATTTCGTTCCTGCGGCGAACGCGGTGCGGTATTCGGCCTCGCCGAGCACGGCGGGGTCGAGGGACACCCGGTACGCGGCGGCCTCCGCCCACCAGCGAGCCGCCGCCGGCCGGTCGTGGCGCTCGGCCGCCGTGTTCCCCAAGCCCGTCAATGCCCGAGCCCGCTCGTACTCACTCCCCGCGTCGTCAGCCACCTCGGCCGCGCGGTGGTAGCAGCGCTCGGCCTCGTCCCACTCGCCGGCGCGAAACCGCACCCAGGCCTCGCAGTTGGCCGACATCGCCCGCTCCACCGGCAGCTGGGCGAGCTCGGCCGATTCCCGGGCGGCGGCCAGCGCCTCGGGAAACCGGCCGAGGGTGACCAAGGCGAGCGCAATGCCGCGCAGGGCGATTGCCACGTTCCGGATGCGGCCCGTCCGGCGGTAGCCGCCCAGCACCGTAGTCAGGTCGGCGAGCGCGGAGTCGGCTTCGCCGCGGTACAGGCGGGCCCAGGCCAGGCTGGAGAGCGCGTCGATCGCGCCACGGTCGTCGCGGGCCAGTGCGAACTGCTCCTGGGCCTGCTGGTGGAAGCGGACTGCGGCGTCGGGGCGGCCCGACTCGATGTACGCCATGCCCAGGTTGTTGAGGATCATGCCCGTCGCGCTCGGGTTGCCGGCCGTTCGCGCGGCTTCCAACGCCCGCTCGTGCGTCCGGATCCAGGGCTCGAACAGCTTCTCGCGGAAGAAGAACGCGCGGAGCACGAACGCGAGCTGCCAGCAGCGGTCGTGAAGCTGGTGCCGGGCGGCGGAATCGACGATGTCGGCGAGCGTCGGCCACTGCACGCCCAGCCAGGCGAGGGCGCTGTCCGCGTCGGAGAAGGGCACGGCGGAAGGTGCCGGCAGACCGGTGTCCGGGCGGAACCGGTAAGGCTCGACGAGCTCGTCGGCCGCCACGGTCATCGCGACGAGGTGCTCGACCAGCCTGCGTACGGCGGCGTCGCTGTCTTCCGGCTCGACTCGGGGCAGGGCGTGCTTCGCCGCGAAGGTGCGCATCAGGTCGTGAAGCTCGACGTAGCCGCGCTCGTCGCGGACGACCAAGTTCGCGTCGTGCAGCCGGTCCACCAGCCGGTCCGCTTCACCCGGGCCGAGCCCGGCGAGCGCCTCGACGGCGCCGGTTTCCGCGGCGGCCGCGGGGTGCAGGGCGAGCAGACCCAGCAGCCGCCGCTGGTCGCCGGGCAACGCTTCGTACGACACGGCGAAGGCGCTGGCGACGCTCCGCTCATCGTCCTCGAGGGCGCCGAGCCGGGTGGTCTCGTCGGCCAGCCGGTCGCGCAGCTTCGTCGCGGTCCACCCGCCGGCGATGAACCGGGCGGCCACGATGCGCACCGCGAGCGGCAGCTGCCCGCAGCACCGGACGATCTCGGTCGCCACCTCGTCGTCGGCCGGTGCGTGGTCGCCGGCGACGGACCGGAGGAGGTGCACGGCGTCGTCGAGCGGCAGTACCCCGACGGGGAAGTGCCAGGCGTCGTCGAGCGCGGGCAGCCGGCCCCGGCTGGTCACCAGGATCCGGGACGGCGTCTCGCCGCCGGCGATGGCCCGGATCTGCTCGGCCGACCGGACGTTGTCCAGCACGAGGAGCATCCGCCGCCCGCGCAGCTGGTCACGGACCAGGTTGGCCAGCCCGTCTTCGTCGGCGGCGAGCTGGTCGGCCGAGACGTCCAGCAGCCGCAGCAGCCGGTGCAGGGCGTCGCCGGGCGAAAGCTCGACGGCCCCGGGGGTGTGGCCCCGGAGGTCGAAGAAGAGGCAGCCGTCCGGGAAGGTGCCCATGACCTGCCGGGCGGCGGCGACGACCAGTGCCGTCTTGCCGGCTCCCGCCATCCCGTGCACCACGCCGACCCGGGCGTCGTCCGGGCCGAGGAGCAGCGCGGAAAGCGCTTTGAGTTCGGTTTCGCGGCCGACGAAGTACCGGCCGATGTCCGGCAACCCGGCTATGCCGCCGGCGCGCCGGCGCGCGGTCAATGTCGATTCCGCGACGAGGGCGAGCAGTTCTCCGCCGGCGTTCAGTGCCTGGTCGCACGCCTTGGCCAGGTCCCGGTTCACCCGGACCTTGCCGTTCTCCACCTTGCTCAGGTAGCCCTTGGTGAAATGCACGGAGGCCGCGAGCCCGGTGAGTGACATGCCGACCGACGTCCGTCGACGCTTCAATTCCGCTCCAAAGTCCGGCATGGGCCGATCATCCTGTATTCGGCGAACGGGGGGAAGGCCGGCCGGCGGCCCGGGACCGCCGGCACGTAAGTGGTCAGCCCAGCAGGGAGACCAGCTGGCCGAGCACGATGATGAGGTGCGTGTGCATCGCGTTCACCCTTTCCGGATCGCTTCGCCGCCGCTTTCGTGCGGCGAGTTCCTTGACTGCCGAAGGATTTCGACGAAGCAAGCTTGACCCGGCGAATTTCCCGGCGGTAGACGTTTCCCGTTGCCTCTCGGTGGAAACCGGTGACCTGCGCTGTTTCCGGGCCCGGAAACGGCCGGGAAACGGGCGACGGCGTCGTGCGCCGCGGCGGGAGCTGGGTAGACTTCCCCGCAACGACCAAGACGGAGGTGCGGCTTGGCTCAGGAGGCGGCCGAAGCGAAGATCAACGCTCTCTCAGTGGAGCTGAAACTTCTTCGCAAGGGGCTGGGCATCCAAGCGAAGACCTTGCCCGCTCTCGTCGGCGAACAGTTGCGCGAAGTGTGCGGTGTCGACGACGAGGACACCCCGGGAACGGTTCGCGGGAAGGTCGTCGAGACGCTTCGCCGGTTGATCGAGAAGCTGCCCGAATCGCACCGGCGAACGGCGCGGATCGTCCTGGGTTTCGGCACCGGCGCGAACGAGCGCTACACCCAGCGCCTCGAACTGCTCGGCACGGGAGCCGACCGCAACGTGCGCACGATGCAGCGTCGCGCCGACGACGTGATCTACCTGATCGCCGAGGCCGCGTACGGAGAGCCGGTGCTGTACGGGGGCAGCTCTGCCATCAGCCAGGACGACCCGTGGCACACGTCGGCCCTCGCCGTCCGGCTCACCCTGACCGGCACGGCCGCCGCCGAGGTCTTCGAGACCCGCAGGGTGGTCAGCCACGTCGCCGGGCTCGCTGACGTCGAGCACGCGATCTCCCTTGCCCGGCCCGCCAGCACGAGCGGCCGGCCGGACCTGTCGGGCCTCGGCATTGACGTGGTCGCCGGCGGCGAGGTGCATTCCGTGCGGATGGTCAGTTCCACCCGGGTCGCCTTCAGTCTGCGTCCGCCGCAGCCGCTCGACGCCGGGGACGAACACGAGTTCTTCTTCCGCACCCGGGTGGACGAGCTGCCGGCGCCCTTCTACTGCTGCACGCCGGAATTCCCGTGCCAGAGTTTCGACCTCAACGTCCGGTTCGATCGGCGGAAGCCACCGCTGCGCGTCTGGCGCATCGACGGCGAGTTCTCCAAGGACGCCGAGGACCCGCTGACGGCGCGCAAGCCGCTCTTCCTCGACAACGCGGGCGAGGTGCGCACCGGTTTCCGTGACCTGCGGCCCGCGAGGTCCTACGGTGTGGGCTGGCAGCCCGCTTCTTGAGCTACCAGCCACCGCATCCCCGGGAGACGGAGCGGACCGGCTGAGCCGTGTGCGCTCCATACTCCTCCTCGCCTTGACCGCCACCGTCCACGATGCCGTATCGGGGCGGGTGGCGTCTCGGTTAAAACATGACAAAAACGCGACACTTCAATGCCTTCGTCCGGCCTTGACCGAATGGCGTCTTTTCCGGTTCGCGGTCACCATTCTGTAATGGTGACGATCCGATCAAGCGGTACTTCGCCGGTAACAGCTCGAGTGGCTTCGGCGACTGGGTGGTATCCGTTGCCGGTCGGTGGATAACGGAATTATCCAGGAGATCACCCGGCTGTAACGGAAATCATTGTTCCGTCGACATCGGCGGTTGTCGCGTACGGCACGCGAATCCGTCACGCGGCGCCACCCGCCGCGTCCCGTCCCGATGACACGCCCGAGGCGCTGCGGGCCGAGCTGGCGTCGCTTCCTCGCGGTGGAGGACGCGGGCGACGCACCGGCCGCTTCGCTGCTGGAGCAGCTCGAGTCACTGCTCGACGAGGTGATCGCGCTGCGGGAAGCCGAACGTGTTCAAGCCGCGGACGCGCTCCATCGAGGCACCGGCGGGGTGCCGGTGACTCCTCCACTTCGACGAAAGCAGGCAACCATGTCCCATGCGGACCTCGCCAAGCAAGTGACGGTGCTCTTGGCCGAGCTGTTGTCGGGCACGTTGAGCGGTCGCGCGGAAGAAGCCGCGGACCGGCTCTTCGACCTCGTGTCCGGACGGCTGGCCCGCGCGGGCCAGACCGAAGCCGTCCGGGATTTCCGGCAGCACCCGGCGTCGACGGCGAACCGCGACGCCCTGACGCAGTGTGTTGCCCGCGAGCTCACGAACGACGTGTTCCACCGGGAGGTCACCGCCTGCCTCGACCAGTCGGTCACCACGTCCGGCGGCTTCCGCCAGACGTCGGGCCGGGACAGCTACGGGGCAGGCCGGGACCTGAGCGTCGACCGGAGCCGGCGCACGAGCAAGACCAGCTTCGGCGGTCTCCCCGTGGCGGCGGTCGCCATCGTCGCCCTCATCGCTTTGGGGCTGGGGGCGAAGGTCGTGTTCGGCGGCAGCGGAACGCAGACCGGCACGTCGTTGGACGCCGACTCGACCTGCACCGAGTTCCTGCGCGCCGATCCTGCCACCCAGATGGCGGTGGTGAAAGAGCTGTACCTCGCGGCCGGCCACGCCGACCGGGCGGGTGACCCGTTCATCCTGCAGAACGCCACCTACGCGTGCGGCTCGTCGCCGAACATGAAACTCCGCACGTTGGCGCACTGAGGTGGTGTGATGGGGTCCTACGACGTCTTTCTCAGTTTCACCTGGTCGGACATCGACGAGGTGCTCGCGCTCGAGCGTGCGTTGCGGGCCGCCGGGTTGCGAGTCTTCCGGGACAGCGAGGAAATCCGCGAGTTCGAAGGCATCACGGAAGGCCTCGACGCCGCTTTGGCTTCGTCGACGGTCCTGCTCGCCTACTACTCGCGGCGATTTCCGACGCGGTATGCCTGCCAGTGGGAACTGACCTCGGCCTTTCTCGCGGCCCAGGCGGCCGGCGACCCCCGGCAGCGGGTGCTCGTGGTCAACCCCGAACCCGACGGGAACCACATCGCACCCGTGGAACTGCAGGACGCCGCGTACTTCGGCCGCCCTCGGGACGAGCGGGATCGCGTCCGCATCGCCGGCCGGGTCGCCGAGATGGTCTGGGCAGCGGGTGTGCCGCTGGGCGCGGTGCGCAGCACTGCGCCGATGCTGCCCCGGCTGCTGCGGCCGCGGCGGTTCGTCGGCCGGTACCAGGCACTCTGGCAGATCCACAGCGCCCTCCATTCCCGCGAGCTGCCGCCCGCCACGCCTCGTACGTCTTCGGCGCTGGTGGTGGTGCGGGGCTTCGCCGGTCTCGGGAAGACCAGCCTCGCCGAGCAGTACGCCTTCCTCTTCCGGGACGCGTTCCCGGGCGGCGTGCGGTGGCTCGGCTTGTTCGGGCAGGACGACCCGGCCGGCGTGCCGACGCGCTTCCATTCGGGCCTCCGCCAGATCGCCGCCGAACTCGGCGCCGACGTCACCGGTCTGCCGCCCGCCGAGGTGAAGACGCGCATTGCGCGCCGCGTCGAAGCCGAACAGCGGTCGCAGCTGTGGATCGTCGACGACGTCCCGTCGGAGCTGTCCGCCGGAGAGCTCGACGAGTTCGTCATGCCGACGTCCTTCGTCCGGACGGTTCTGACGACGAGGACGGGCAACCCGGACTGGCCGGCGCCGGTCGTGGAGCTGGCCGGCCTGACCGAGGACGAAGGGGCCGCGCTGTACACGGAGGTCGTCGGATCCACCGCACCCGGCGCGCTCGCCGCCGTGCGCCGGCTCGTCGAGCGGTGCGGTGGGCATCCCCTCGTCCTCACGAGCGCCGTCGCCACGCTGCGCGATCGGCGGGGCGCGATCGACGAGACGGGCTTCGCGGACGTCCTCGATTCGGTGAAGGGCAGCGTCGTCGACGTCCTGCGCCAGGCGGTCGGCGGCTGCTCGCCGACCGCGCGGCGGATCCTGCGGATCGCGGCGGCGATCTCCCGTGCACCCGTGCCGCCGGAGCTGGTGCGCCGGGTGCTGCCGGGCGAACCGGTCGCCGACGCCGTCGCCGAGCTGGCCCAGCGGGCATTGCTGACCCACCTCGAAGCCGGGTGGGACGTGCACGCCCTGGTCGGCGACGCCGCCGGTGTCGACGACGAGCTGACCCGCCGCAGCGCAACGGCGGTCCTCGAACTGGCGGCCGGCACCGGCCACCTCCACCAGCACGCCGCGGCGCTGGCCCAGCACGTGTGCGTGCCCGCGGCGCAGCGAGCCCGGTTGCGGCGGATCGGGCTCGATTGGTTCCGCCGGGAGGGCGACATCGTCGCGGCGCGGTCCGCGGCGGAGGAGATCCTGGCCGCGGACGCAACGCCGGCGACCGACCGGATCGCCGCCGCCGCGGTGCTGCTCGAGTCCGGTGAGTTCGAGCACGCAGCCGCCGTCTGCGGGCCGCTCACCCGCGCCCCCGACCCGCTGGACGCGTTCCGCGCCCGGCTGACGACCGCTCGCGCGCTGGACCAGTCGGGCCGGTACCCGGAAGCGGATCCCGTTTGGCCGGACCACATCCCGGACGCGCTACCGGCTGTGGAGCAGGCCGAGGCCCGGGTGTTCATGGCGGTGGGACGCCGGATGCGCGGGCGGTTCCGGGAAGCCCTCGAACTCCTCGGTACCGGCGATCCGGACTCGCGGGCGCGGCTCGAACTGGCCCGGCTGCGGATCATCACCGGCGACGTCAAGCAGGCGCGGACGATCGCCGAAGCGATCATCCACGAACACGACTCGCCCGACCACGAGCGCCACCCGCTGCGGCTGGAGGCGATCGGCGTGCACGCCGAAGCGGAGATGACACTGGAGCTCACCGAGCTCAAAGTGCACGACGAGGGCTGGGACTCGCTGGAAGTGCACCTGCGGTCCGCCCGCGACAGCCTGGCCGGGCTCTTGGGCCCCGAGAGCCCCTTGACCCTCGCGGCCGGTGTCCGGTGCGCCCGCGCGTCCGTCACGCGCGGCCGCCCGAAGCGGGCGCTGCGGGAATTCGCCGCGCTCGATCCGCCGGTGCGGGACGTCTTCGGGGACCACCACCCGCTCCACCACTGGCTGTGCTATTCGACCGCGCAGGCGCACGCCCAGCTCAAGCAGTACGAAGAGGTCGCCGGCATCCTGCGGCCGCTGCTGGGCAGGCAACGGACGTCGATCGGGCCGAACCACCCCGACACCATGGCGACCCAGCTCGATCTCGGCATTTCACTCGCGCTGACCGGCCGCAAGGAGGAAGCCGTCCCGCTCGTCGTCGAGGCGGAGCGGCGGATCGGCGAATGCCTCGGCTGGCGGTCCGAACTCCGCAACCGGGCCGGGGTCACCCGGGCACTGATGAACCTCCCGGTGTTCGTCTGGCAGCTCTTCCCCCACCTCGACGCCCTTTTCGGGAAGAAAAAACCCGAGCCGGACTGAATCTGTCGTATTTTTGTCCTCTTTCTCGTTCGATTGTCACGGTATCAATTCGGGGCGTAACACAATCCGGTTCCGGAATGATTTTCAGGGACGTCGATCGGGAAATGAAAGCGCGGAGGATGGGCTATGGAGAAGCCGTTGGGCAGCCGGTACCGGCTGGGGGAGCTGCTGGGCCAGGGTGCGATGGGCCGCGTCTTCACCGGCTCCGACGAGCGGGGGAACGCCTACGCCTGCAAGGTGCTGAAGGACGAGCTCGTCGAGGACCCCGAACTGGTGGCGCGATTCCTGCAGGAGCGGTCCATTCTGGTCGGTCTGCGGCACCCGAACCTGGTGGGCGTGCACGACCTGGTCGTCGAAGGCGAGACCGTGGCGATCGTGATGGACCTGGTCGCCGGCGGCGACCTGCGCGCCCGGCTCGCTGCCGAGAAAACGTTGCTCCCCGCCGAAGTCGCCCGCATCGGCGCCGGCGTGGCGGCCGCGCTCGCGGCGGTGCACCAGGCCGGGGTCGTGCACCGCGACGTCAAACCGGAGAACGTCCTGATGGACGGGACCGTGCCGCGCCTGACGGACTTCGGCATTTCGCGGCTGGTCACCGCCACCGATCTGGGTCGCCGGTCGCTGCTGGTCGGGACGCCGCAGTACCTCGCGCCGGAACTGGGCAAGGGCCTCGAAGCGACCCCGGCGTCGGATCTGTATTCGCTCGGCGTCCTGTTGTACGAGCTGTGCTGCGGGGTCACGCCGTTCGCCGGCCAGTCGACGTTCGCCGTGATCCGGTTGCACGAAACCGCGCTGCCCGGCCGGCCTGCCGGGGTGCCCGACCAGCTGTGGGACGTGCTCGCCTGGCTGATGGCCAAGCGGCCGGCGGACCGGCCCGAATCGGCACAGCAGGTCGCGACGATCCTCGACGGGCTGGTGCTGGAGCTGATGAGCTCCCCGCTCGTCCTCCCGCTCACCACGCCGCCGCAGCCGGTGTCCCTCAGCGAACCCGGCCTGGGCACCGAAACCGTGCTCGGCGTGCCCGCGGCCCCACCGCCCAGACCACTCGCGACCACACCGCCGGGCTTGGCGGCCGGAGGAACCATGGCTCCCCGCAAACGCCGTCGCGGCTTGGTCGCGCTGACCCTGTTCGTCGTACTGGCCCTGCTCTTCGGCGGGTGGTTCGTGTTCCGGCCGTCGCCGAACACGAGCACCGCCGCCGAAACCACCGCTGCCCCGACCACGGCCGCGCCGGTGGTGGCGTCCACCAGCGACTCGCCGGCGGTCACCACGACGGCGAAACCGACCGTGATGCCGAACGTCGCGGGCAAGAAGCTCGCGGACGCCCAGGACGCGCTGCCGGGCATCCAGGTGACCACGGAGGACAAGATCGACGCGACCGCCGCCGACGGCACGGTGATCGCGCAGGATCCGGCGGCCGGCGCGGCCATCGGCGGCCCGGTGAAGCTGACGGTCGCCCGGCAGGCGCAGCTGGTCTACCTCGATTCCGGCCGTCCTGCGGCCGGTGAGTGGAGCAGCGGCGTCCAGAACGCCAACATCGCCGGCAAGAGCTACCTGCACGCGGTCGGCATCGAGGTGTCGGCGGACAGCGACACACGTGGCGTCGAGTACAACATCTCGAAGGGGTTCCGCCGGTTCACCGCCACCGCGGGCATCGACGACAACGCCGTCGATTCGACGCTGAAGGTGCAGCTGGAGGTCTTCGCCGACGGCCGGGAGGTCTTCAACAAGCCCGTGCCTTACGGCACCCCGGTCCCGGTCGACCTCGACATCAGCGGCGTGCTCCGGCTGCGGATCCAGTGGGAAGGCGTCTCCGGCAACCGGTCCATCTGCTGCCGCAGCAGCTACCTCGTCCTCGGGACCGCGGAACTGCTGGGACTGCCGGGCGAAGTCCCGACGTCGACGCCGAGCACGACCGGCTGACCGGCGTGTGGATCGGCAACCGGGTCCGGATCACCATCGGCCGGGCCACCGACAACGACATCGTGCTGGGGGACGTGCAGGTCTCCCGGCGCCACGCCCGGCTGGAACGCGTCGGCGGGGCGTGGCGGCTGACCGACCTCGGCAGCCGGAACCCGACGCTCGTCAACGGCATCCCGGTCGCCGGGCGGGCCCCCATCGCCGACGGGGACCGGATCACGGTGGGGGCCACGGACCTCAGGGTCGAGGGCGAGCACCTGATCGCGACCGGCGGGGAACGGACGCGACTGGTGGCGGAGGACGTCGGCTTCGCCGTCGGGGGCCGGTCGCTGCTGTCGGGGGTCTCGCTCGACCTGCGTCCCGGGCAGCTGGTCGCCGTGGTCGGACCGTCAGGCGCGGGGAAGTCCACGCTGCTGAAAGTGCTTTCCGGCGAACTCGCGCCGAGCACCGGGCGGATCACCTACGACGGGTACGACATGCACCGGCAGCGGTCGGCGGTCGCCCGGCGGATCGGGGTGGTGCCCCAGGACGACGTGGTCCACCACCGGCTGAACGCGCGCAGTGCGCTGAGCTACGCGGCCCGGCTCCGGTTGCCGGACGACACCGGCGCGGCGGCCCGGCGGCGGCGCGTGGCCGAGACACTGGCCGAAGTCGGGCTCGGCGAGCACGCGGGCACGCCGATCCACCGGCTGTCCGGCGGCCAGCGCAAGCGCGTGTCGATCGCGCTCGAACTGCTGACCGCCCCGTCACTGCTGATGCTCGACGAGCCGACCTCCGGGCTGGACCCCGCCCTCGACCGGCAGATCATGGGCAGGCTCCGGGAGCTGGCCGACGCCGGCCGGACGGTCGTGGTGGTCACGCACAACGTCACCAACCTCGACGACTGCGATCTCGTACTGCTGCTGGCTCCCGGCGGAGTCCCGGTGTTCAGCGGGCGGCCCGCGGAACTGCGGGCGCGGTTCGGCACCGCCGACTGGGCGGAGATCTTCCAGCGCGTGATCTCCGGGACCGCGCCACCGCACCGGCCCGCCCCCGCCGGGCCCGCGGTCACGCCGCAGGCGGCCGTCACACCACCGCCGGTCCGCGCCGCGTTGTGGCACCAGGCCGGCACACTGGCCGCCCGGCACCTGCGGCTGATCCTCGCGGATCCGGGCTACGCCCTGTTCCTCCTGCTGGTCCCGGTCGTGCTGGCCGTCCTCGCGCTGGCGGTGCCCGGACACGAAGGACTGCGGCCGTCCGCGCCGGAGCACCCGACGGAGGCCGCGCAGATGCTCGTGCTGGTCTTCGTCGGCGCGGCGTTCATGGGTGCGGCGGCGTCGGCACGGGAAGCCGTCGCCGAACGCGCGATCTTCCTGCGCGAACGCGCGGTCGGGCTGCGGCCGGAGGCGTACGCCCTCGCCAAGGCGGCTGTGTTCACACTGGTCGCCGCCATCCAGTCCGCGGTGCTCGTCGGGGTCGTCACGGCGGTCAAGCCCGGGCCGGTTTCCGCGGTGCTGCTCCCGCGCCCGGCGGCCGAGCTCGCGGTCGCGGTCTGGCTGACCTCGCTGGCCTCCTGCCTGTTCAGCCTGCTTGGGTCGGCTCTCGTGCGCTCGACCGAGCAGACGACACCCGTGCTGGTCGTGACGGTGATGGCCCAGCTGGTGCTGTGCGGCGGGATGATCCCGGTGACCGGCCGGCCCGTTCTCGCCCAGCTGTCGTGGCTGGCGCCGTCGCGGTGGGGGTACGCGGCGGGGGCGTCCACGGTGGATGTCCGGCAGAACGGGCCGTCCGTTCCGGCGGACAGCCTGTGGACGCACGACTGGCCGTGGTGGTCGGCGTCCGCCGCGGCGTTGCTGATCTCGGCGGCAGCGGCGACGACGCTCTTCGCTGTTCGTGCAAGGAGGCTGCGGCGCACCTGAGGCGGACCGGCTGATCAGGGCCGTCCGTGCCATCATCGGGCATGGTCACCCTTCGCGACGCCCGTGAACCCGAGCTCAACAGCGGGGTGCTGCCCGGGAACGTGCGCGCCGACGACTGGATCATGCTCGTGCTCGCCGCCGGGTCGGTCGGGTTGCTGGGGTTCATGGTGCTCAGCCCGCCGTCGCGGGACGCCGGGCTCGTGATCTTCGCCGTCGACTGCGGGATCTGCGGGGTGTTCCTCCTCGAATTCCTGTGGCGGTGGCGGAAACGGCGGTGGGCCAGGAAGTTCCTCGTCCGGAATTGGTACGAGCTCTTCGCCATGATCCCGGTCGCGCACCCCGCGATGGTCGCGCACAAGTTCGTCAGCGTCGTGCTGCTGCTCGTCCGGATCGGGCGGGCCGCGGACCGGGCCGTCGGCGAGCAGTTCACCTACCGGCTCGTCGACAAGCTGTCCGAGCCGATCGTGAAGGCCATCAAGAAACCGATCACCGTCGCGGTGCTCGACGAGGTCGTCAAGGTGCTGGAAACCGGCAACTACCCCGAGAACCTCGCCAAGTCGCTCGGGGCCCACAAGGACGAGCTGCGCTCGATCATCGCCGAGAAGATCGCCGCGGACCCGCAGCTCGGGAAGCTCAAGCGGCTGCCCTTCCACGACGAGATCGTGCGCGCGTGCGTCGACACCTCCTTCCGCGTGCTGCTCGAGGTCCTGCTCGATCCGCGGATCGACGACTTCTTCTCCGCCGTCGTCCGCGAAAACCGCGAGCAGATCCGGCTGGCCGTGCAGCTCGGGCTCAACGACGTCGACGACGAGGACGAGGAAAACGTGCTGCCGGTGCGCACCCAGCGCTCGGCCGCGCACGAGTACGACCGGCTGCACCCGCGCTCACGGCCGTGAGGCCAGGTACGCGCTGAGCCGGGCGGCCGCGTCGAGCATCGCCAGGCCACGGGCGGTGAGCCTGCCCTGCCAGGTGGCGAGGGCTTGGGCCAGCGGCTCGGTGCCGCCCGCGGTGCGGACCTGGCCGACCACCGTCGCGATGTGGTCCAGGGGGTGGCCGCCGCGGCGGAGCAGGTGGGCCAGCTCGGCGTCGCGGATGTCGGCCGTGCGGAAGACCCGGTGGCCGGTGGCCGGGTTGCGCCCTGGCCCGAGGATGCCCGCGCGTTCCCACGCGCGGACGGTCGCGGCGGTGACGCCGAGGCGGCGGGCCAGTTCGCCGACCGACCAGCCGGCCGTGGCCGGTTCCGGGATCGCCGCGACCGGCAGGGAGCCGATCGCCGTGCGGACCGCGTTGAGGGTTTCGCGGTCGCGGGTCAGCTGGGCGTGTCCGCGGTCGACGAGCGTCAGCGCGCGCTCGACGTCGTCGGCGTGCACGGCGTGCATGATCCCGCCCGCCGTCGCGTGTCCGTAGGCCACGACCAGGGCGAGGAACGCGCGCAGCGCCGCCGCGTGCACTTCGGTGTAAACCCGGTACCCGCTCTCGGTGCGTGCCGCAGAGGGCAGGAAGCCGTCGCGCTCGTAGTTGCGGACCGCCTGCGTGGAGATGCCGTGCTCACGGGCGAGGTCAGCAGGTCTCAACCGAGTCTTCAAGGATACGATTCAACCACATGGACCTCACCGACTGCACCGCCGAACTGCTCGCCCTGGGCGAGCCGACGCACTTCGAACCGGCTTGCGCGTGGCTCCGCAACGACCTCTTCGCCCAGCTCGCCGCGCACGGGTTCCGGTCGATCGCGCTGGAGACCGACCGCGTGGCCGCGCTCGACGGCGGGTTTTCGCACGGCCTGGGCGAAGTGGACGCCAACCGGCAGCTGCTGGCCTGGCTGCGCCAGTACAACGAGAGCGCCGGTGAACCGCTGACCTGGCACGGTTTCGACGCCCCCACCGAGATGTTCAGCGCTCCCAGCCCGCGCGCCTACCTCGAGCACGCCCGTGACTACCTCGGTCTCGTCGCCGACATCGCGGCACTGGCCGGCGACGACGAGCGGTGGAGCCGCCGGGAAGCGATCCTCGACCCGGCCGAGTCGCCCGGCGCCACTGCCGAGGCCCGCGAGCTGCGTGTCATCGCGGACGACCTGCTCGTCGCACTCCACGGCCAGGCACCCCGGCGCACCGCGGACCGCGACGGCTGGGAGCGGGCCAAGGTGCACGCCACGGCCGGGCGCGGCCTGCTGCGCTACCACGCGGCATCGGCCGAACCCGGCGACCGGGACACGAGGATCGCGCGGCTCGCAGGTATGCGGGCGGTGCTCATGGCCGAGAACCTGCTGGACATCCGGGCCGTCGAGGCCGACCGTGGCCGGACACTGGTGTTCGCGCACAACAGCCACCTGCAACGCTCGGGGTCCGGCGCGGGCGCGATCGTCGCGTCCCTGCTCGGCGACCGGTACGCCTTCGTCGCCGGGAGCCTCGGCCACAGCGAGGCCCTCGGCCTCGGCGAGCCGGAGCCGGACACCTACGAAGGCCTGCTGCAGCGCGGTACGGAGACCTGGAAGCTGGCCGGCGTCCCCACCGGCCGCAAGCGCACCGACACCCAGCCCGAACGCGGCTACGTCGGGCTCGACCGGGAGTTGCTCGACGGCGCCGACGCGGTGTGGCACCTCGCCTGACGCCGCCGAGCACTCGGGTTACGGGTAGCTGACCACGTTGACCGGCACCGTGCCCGAAGGCGTGACGCCGCCGGTGTCGTTGATGACGTGCGTGATCGTGCCGCGGTAGTTGAGCGACACCGTCAGCAGGCTGTGGAACCGCACGCCGGCGTTGTTCGGCACCTCGAACGCGTGGTAGCTGGACACCGCCGGGTTCGTGTCGAAGAAGCAGTAACTCCCGAGGCCCCAGGCCTCATGGGACGTCACGTTCGCCCCGACCTTGTACGCGGCGTACCCGGCGACACCCGATGGGGCGTTCCACGACGCCTGGTTCGGCACGTCGTAGGGCATCTCGTTCTGGAAGAAGATCGTCTTCCCGCCCTGGCCGTTCCAGATCACCTGGTACTTCTGGTAGTGCTCGACGAACAGGCCGGTGGCCAGCACGTTCGCGCCGTTCACCACGAGACCCGTGTCGGCCGTGTTCGTGCCCCAGCCGACCGTGCCCGCGTTGCCGTGGTCGGCGCGCCAGGCCCAGATGTGGTCGATGACCGTGTTGGCGCTGTTGACGATCAGGCTGTTCGTCGCCTTGCCGGCGAGCTGGCCGCCGATCCGGAAGAACACGTCCTGGACCGTCGTCGGGTTTCCGGCGTGCGAAGCCGACGAGCCCGACTGGCCCACCGTCAGCAGCGCCTGCGAGTTCGTCGTGCCGGCGTCGAAGAGCAGGCCCTTGAGCCGGACGCCGTCCACATCGGACACCTGCATCGCGTTGACGCCGTTGTCCGGCACCAGCGTCGGGTAACCGATGCCGAGGACGGTGGTGTTCGCGCGGGTCACGTTGAGCGTCTGGTTCAGGTGGTAGATGCCCGGCGTGAAGAACAGGTTGCAGCCCGCGGCGAGCGCGTTGTTGATCGACGCGGCCGTGTCGCCCGCCTTGACGACGTAGAACTGGCTCATCGGCGCCGACGTACCCGGCGTGCTGCCGCTCGCCCAGCTGGGGCCGGACGCGTTCGTGCGCAGCGAAGGCAGGAAGACGCGGTACTTGCCGGTGCCGTCGACGTAGAGGTAGGGCACGTCACGGGAGACCGGCGTCGTGGCCAGCGTGGTCTCGGGCGGGTTCGGGAACGTGGTCGCCGGCGCGCCGCTGGTGCCGGAGAAGACCATGTTCCACACGCCGCCGTTCCAGCTGCCGAGCGCCGAGTCGCGGGTGTACCACTGCTGCTGGGAGATCGACGCCGCCTGACCGGCCACCTTCGTGTCGGCGATGTAGCCGCCGCTGGCGTAGCCGTAGCTCGCCGGGTACAGCTGCAGCCCGCCGCGGACGTCCATCCGGCGGAACGGCGCGGCCTGCGCGACCGCCCAGCGTTCCTGGCCACCGGAGGGGTTGACCGCCAGGTTCTCCGCCGAGCGCCAGAAGTTCTGCAGCGCCACGCCGTTGTCGGAGGCGTTGAAGGCGTCGACGGTGACGTCGCCGTTGATCAGGACGTCGCCCGGGTTCTGCCCGAGGCCGGCGACCGAGGTGTAGAAGCCGACGTTGTCGTGCACGCCCGAGTAGGTGCCCGGCTTGAACAGGTGGGCGACGCGCCGGTCCGCGAACTGCGCGGTCAGCGTGTCCTTCTGGTTGTTGAAGTCGGTGTCCAGCTGCGCCTGGATGGTCGCCGCGGACATGCCGGGGTCGAAGATCCGCACGTTCGGCCCGAAGTTCGGGGTGTCGGACTGCGTGGGGCAGCCGGCCTGGGTGCCGATCGTGTAGCTCGCGCTCGACACCGGGGACGTCGTCGAACCCGATTTGAGCGCGATCGCGTTGACCGTGCGGGAGTCCGGGACGCTGATCGGTCCGCTGTAGAGCGTCGAGGACGCGGTCGGGGTCGAGCCGTCCACCGTGTACCGGATGGTGGCGCCCGCGGTGGCGCTGCTGATCGTCACCGTCTGGGCGCTGGCGTAGGTGCCGCCGGGTGGGCTGAACGTCGGCGCGGCGACCGTCGTCGTGCCGCCACCGCCCACGGTGTAGCTGAAGTGCGGGGTGTCGTACTGCGGCCCGCTCTTCTCGTAGGTGAACCAGTAGTCGAGGACGTTTCCGCTGCTCACGCCGTTGACGGTGGTGCGCCAGGTGCCGGAACCGTTGGTCATCCGGACGTTCTGCTGGCCGACGCCCGGCACGCCGGTGTAGTGGATGTCCACGTACAGCGCGGGGGTCGTCGGGGTGAAGGTGATCTGCACCTGCGTCGAGCTGGGCTGGCTGACGCTCTGGGTGTAGTCGTCGGCCGCGAGGGCGGCCGGGGCGGTCAGCCCGGCCGCCACCAGCAGTGCCGAGGCGACGAGCGCGAGCACCGGGCCGCGTCGTCGTAGCTTGTCCAAGGTCCGGTTCACGCCGTGACACCTCCGCCGTTGGGGATCCACGAGGCAATTTGTTGCCAGTCGCAACAAAGTAGCTCCCGCTCAGCGGCCTGTTCATCACGGTTGGGTAACACTTGTCTGGACCAATGCGCGAACGGGTGAAGCGGTTCGTAGCTGTTCGTCGGGTTGGCGACCCGATGGGCGAATGACTGAACCGATGAACCTTCTTCCGTCGGGTGACCTCGTCCGAGGTGAGATGCGACGATCCCCTGCCACCCCCTACCGAGGAGTAGGCCATGGTGCCTCGACGGTTGTTCCGGTCCCTCGTCGTCCTCTCCCTCCTCGCGGCCCCGCTGACGGTGGCCGCGACCTCGACCGCCGAAGCCGCGCCGCTGCAGAGCGGCGGCATCGTGAACTTCGGCTGCGCCACCTCGGGCAAGCTGCACTGCCTCGGCAAGGCGATCCGGTCGCCGAACGGCAACGGCCCGCTGGTCGTCTCGACCCCGGTCGGCTACGGGCCGGTCGAGATCCAGGCCGCGTACCACCTCGGCGGGCTGCACGCGAACGGCCGCACAGTGGCCATTGTGGACGCTCAGGACGCGCCGACCGCGGAGGCCGACCTGGCCAAGTTCCGCTCCGCGCGCGGCCTTTCGCCGTGCACGACGGCCAACGGCTGCTTCAAGAAGGTCAACCAGAACGGCGCGGCGAGCCCGCTCCCGGCACCCGACTACGGCTGGGCCGAGGAAATCAGCCTGGACCTCGACGCGGTGTCGGCGACCTGCCCGGACTGCCACATCCTGCTGGTGGAAGCCAATTCCCCGGACACCGACCCGCTGATGACGGCGGTCGACACGGCCGCGGCGACGCCGGGCGTGGTGGCGATCTCCAACAGCTACGGCGGCGCCGAGGATTCGACGATCCTCGCCGCGGACGCGCACCTGAACCACCCGGGCATCGCGGTCACGGCTTCCTCGGGTGACTCGGGCTACGGCGTCAGCTGGCCGGCGTCTTCGCCGTACGTGACGGCGGTCGGCGGCACGACGCTGAAGAAGGCGGCGACGACCACCCGCGGCTGGACCGAAACGGCGTGGAACGGCAGCGGCAGCGGGTGTTCGGCCCTGGAGGCGAAACCGGCCTGGCAGCACGACGCCGGGTGTGCGAAGAGGACGGTCGCGGACGTCTCGGCGGTCGCGGACCCGGCCACCGGGCTCGGGGTGTACGACACGTACAACAGCTGCGGCAGCTCGTCGTGGTGCGACTTCCTGCTGTCGCTGGGCCTGGCCCAGGGTGCGGACGGCTGGGTGCAGGTCGGCGGCACGAGCCTGTCGTCCCCGGTGATCGCGAGCGTGTACGCGCTGGCGGGCAACTCGGTGACGTCGGGGTCGTACCCGTACGCGCACACCAGCGGCCTGTACGACGTGACGTCGGGCTCGAACGGCAGCTGCGGTGGCAGCTACCTGTGCACGGCGGGTGCCGGGTACGACGGGCCGACCGGGCTGGGTACGCCGAACGGCACGTCAGGCTTCTGACCGCCGGATCGGCCGGCCGAGCGCCGCGGTCAGCTCGGCGTCGATCCGCGTGAGCAGGTCGCCGAAGACGCAGATCGTCGCCTCCCACGGGTGCCCGAAGGTGCCCAGCCGGAGGTCGCCGGTCAGGTAGCTGTAGTAGTCGCCGTTCGGGATGACGGCGCCGGGCCAGCGGGGTCCGGCGCCGTCGACCCGGGCGGGGTCGAAGCGGTAGCCGGCGTGCTGCCAGTCGAGCCAGTACAGCTCCTCGCCGGGCTTGACGGACGCGCGGAGTCCCTTGTGGACGATGCCGTCGAGCCGCGGGTCGTCGAGTGCGCCGAGGCGCCAGGTCGCCGAGTGCGCCGGTTCGGTGATGCCGGGGAACTCCTGCGTGTCGGGCCGGAAGGCGAACCGCTCCTCGAAGCGGGACCAGATGTCGTCGTACTCCGGCTCGGAGAACAGCTGCCGAACCGGCCGGGTCCGCGCCGGTTCGCCGGGCGGGGTCAGGTGGTAGCGGGTGACCGTGGTGACCGCGCGCATCCCGGCGGCTTCGAACGCGTCCCGCAGGTCGCCGGTGGCTTCCGCGAGCAGGAACCGCACCCCCCGGTGCGGTCGGGCGAGCCGCCAGTCGTGGGCGACGAGCGTGGCGGCGAAGCGGGGGTCGGTGACCCCGCCGACCACCATGAACTCCCCGGACTGTTCGAGCCAGGCGGCGCGATCGCCGTCGAGGACGACCGCGGCCGACTGGTCCAAGTAGGCGGAGTCGGCGAGGAACTCCGAGAACGGGCGGCGGTGCGGGCCGGTCTTCGCGGCCAGCTCCGCGACCCGCCGGTGCCCGGCCCAGTCGTGGCCGACCACGGGGAGCGTCGTGGGGTCCGTCCCGATCGGACAGCTGAGGACCGTGCGTTCCGGCTCCGCCGCGAAGCCGGCGGCGAGCAGGGCCTCGGCGAGCCGGGCGTCGCCGTAGACCGGCCAGAGCACCGGCTCGTGGCGTTGCGCGAAGGCCTCGATCTGCCGGGACACCAGCGCTTCGAGGTCCCATTCGGGCAGCGGCCCGTGACTCACCTCGCCGTGGGTGCCGTAGTGGGTTCGCACCACCGGGCCGTCACGGTCGACCACCGCGCCCACCGGTGGGCGCGGTGGCCGGCGGTTCAGTGCCTCTTCCATACCGCCGATCTTCCCCGGTCGGGGGACGTCAGCGCAGGGCATTTTCGCGTGTCTGCGCGAGCTGACCCAGTGAAATCCGGTCCAGGTCCGGGGCGCCGGCGCGGTCGTTGCCGATCCGGATCGTGTTGGCGCCCGCGGTCAGCGTCACCGGGACCGAAGTGGTGTACGGGGTGCTGTTCCCGGCGCCGCTGACCTTCACCTCGGCCGGCGGGCCGCCGTTCGCCGACACGAAGTACGACCGGTCGCCGTTGACGGTGAAGTCCAGGTACAAGGTGTACCGGCCCGCCGCGGGCACCGTGACGCCGGGGAAGGTCACCGCCGCTCCCGGGCCGATGTTGCGCACCTTCTGCCCGCCCGAGCACGGCGAGCAGCCGGTGACGCCGGCGTCGCCGATGTCGTTCGCCGAGTCCTCCGCTTCGCGCATGAACACGCGGTCCGCGGGCCGTGGCTTGACCTGCACCGGCTTGCTCACCGACTTCGCGCGCCCGAGCGTCCGGAAGGACGCCGTCACCGGGATGCTCACGTCCTGGGCCGCCGGGGCGGTCACCGTCCACGAGCCGCTCAGCACCTGGCCGAGCCCCAGGGCGGACGCCGTCGCCGGGCCGCCGGTGACCGTCCAGCCCGCCGGGACGACCGGGGCCAGCGACACCTGGTCGATCGGGTCGTCGACGTCCAGCCGCAGCGACGCGGTGATGGTCAGGGACTGTTGTCCCGGTGAAACCCATTGCACGCCGGCGGGCTGCACGGTCAACGTCGTCTTCGGCGTGGACGACTCCGGCGGCATCGGCGCCACGGCGATCCGGTCGAGGTCCGTCGTCCCGGAGACCTTGATCGTGTTGGCGCCCGCGGTCAGCGGCACCGGGATCGCCGCCGGTGCGGTGACCGCGATCGGGGCCGCGCCGTTGACGATCACCGCGAGCGTGCCCGGCCCCGTCGTGTCCAGCTGCAGCCGGGACGGGCCGGTGGCCTGGACGTCGCGGAAGACGACCGCACCGCGGTCGAGGCCGGTCACCGCGTTCGTGCCCGAGCACGCCTCGCACCACACCGGCGTCGCCTGGCCTTCGAAGCCGTTGCGCCACGACTCCGCTTCCAGCGGCACCTCGCCGCGCGGATCCGGGTAGCCGTAGGCGACGTCGATCTCGTCGAGCGCGAGCTGCCGGTAGAACGGCTTGGCCTGCGGCCCGGACCACGTGTTCAGCACCTCCAGCTTCAGGTACCGCGCGTGCACCTCGCCGACGTCGATGAACTGGACGCCGCGGTTGCTCGGCAGGGCGCCGGTGCGCACCGTGCGCCAGTTCGTCCCGTCGTCACTGGCGTGGACCCGGTAGTCCTTGATCCGCGCGGAATCCTCGGCGCGGCCGAAGGACTCCCGGGCGTACGTCGGCGACGACTCCCGCTCGTGCACCGCCAGGTAGGCCGTCGACCGCTTCCGGCCCAGGTCCAGCGTCACGGACACCGGCAGCTGACCGCCCGCGTCCCAGTAGTTCAGGTAGCTGCCGTCGACGAGGTTCGCCGCCGGGTGCCCGTCCGCGGAAGCCGACGCGGTCGCCTTGATCGTGTTCTTGTCGTAGAAGTACTGCTGGCCGGCCGTGGTCACCTTGAACACGGTGTCGTAGGCGTCCCAGTCCGTGATGTCCAAGACGGACAGATAGCCGCCGGACTGCGCGAACCGCATCGGCTTGCCGGTGCGCAGGTCGGCCACGCCGGTGACGCGGTAGCCGTTGTCCCGCAGGCGGACCAGGTTCGTCGACGGCCGCGTGACGACGTGCACGTACTGCGTCTTCGCCCCGGGCTGCACGGTGATCACGCCGTGCGCGCCGTCGTTCCAGAAGCCGGGCTGCAGGCCGCCGTACATGTACCCACCGCCTTCGGTGCCCTGCAGTGACTCCTTGATCGGCCGGGTCCAGGACGCCATGAAGTTGTTGAACGCCTCCTGCTGCGGCGGGAACTTCCCGTTCAGCATGGCGGTTTCGGCCATCAGCGACTTGATCGACGAGCCCGCGTTCGTGATGTACCGGCCGGTGGAGAGCCGGAAGTCGACGGCCTGGTCGCCGCCGCTGTACCACCAGTCGCCGTTGGTCGGCAGTTTGTAGTCCGCTTCGGTGAGCCGCGGCATCGGCGTGTAGATCGCCTGCGGGTAGTCGTACGACGGCGTCATGCCGGTCTTCTGCTCGTTGCTGACCGTGTCCATGATCGGCGTGTCCTCGTTGTTGTTGCTCAGCAACCAGGACGGCCGCTTGTCGCGGATGTGCTCGTAGAGCCCGTGCTGCTCCCAGTACTCGTTGTCGTTGTCGATCCAGAACCCGGCGAGGTCGGAGTAGCGGTCCATGACCTCGTCGAACAGGTCGTAGCTGTACTCGCCGAAGCCGGGCCGGGTGGTCAGGTCGACCGGCTTGCCCTTGTACGCCGAGTAGGCGGCCGAATCGAGCGACTCGTGGCCGGTTTCGTTGTGCCACTGCGGGTCGTCGGTCATGTAGAGCATGACGCGCACGCCCTTCGCCCGGCCCGCGGCGATCAGCTCGCCGAGGAAGTCGCGCTGCGTCGAGCAGCTGCCGGGGATCTTCGACGGCCACGGCCGCGCGTAACCCAGCCGGCTGTGGAAGGTGGTGAGGACGACGTAGGACGCGCCCAGCTTCGTCGCCTCGTCGATCCAGTAGCCCGGCGTCCAGCCACCGTCGGTGACGTCGCGTTCCCAGGCGGCGCAGTCGGTGTGCCGCGGCGCGGTGAACATGCCCCAGTGCAGGAACAGCCCGGCCGTCGACGCCCGCAGCCAGTCCTGGCGCGGGTGGTACAGCTCGGCGTTCGCGGGACTGACCAGGCTCGCCGCCAGCGCGATGACTGCGGCGAGGCAGGCAAGTAGTCGGATTCTCAAGGGACCTCCTCGTCCGGAGAGATCCGATGATTGGACGGTCGTATATCGTACGTCAAGGGCGGATGCCGCTCATCGGCACACAGTCGTCCGATCTGTCACGAACGCGCGGGCGCACTCGTCAAGGGAGTGATCGACCCGCGAAAGGACAGGCCCGTGAACCAGAAGCTCCTGGCTGCCAGCTTCGAGACCCACCGCGAACACCTGCGGTCGGTCGCCTACCGGATGCTGGGCTCGCTGAGCGAGGCCGAAGACGCGGTGCAGGAGTCCTGGCTGCGGCTGAGCCGGAGCGACGCCGGCGCGGTGGAGAACCTGGCCGGCTGGCTGACGACGGTCGTCGGGCGGGTCTGCCTCGACATGCTGCGCTCCCGCAAGGCCCGGCGCGAAGAGCCGTGGGAAACCCTGGTGCCCGACCCGATCGTCACCCGGGAGGACGCCGGCCCGGAGCACGAAGCGGTGCTGGCGGATTCAGTCGGCCTCGCCCTGCTGGTCGTGCTCGACACGCTCACCCCGGCCGAGCGGCTGGCGTTCGTGCTGCGGGACATGTTCGCGCTGCCGTTCGAGGAGATCGCGTCGATCGTCGGCCGGTCCGAGGCGGCGACCCGGCAGCTGGCGAGCCGCGCCCGGCGGCGGGTCCAGGGCGCGCCGGTCGCGCCGGACCCGGACCTCGCCCGCCAGCGCCGGGTCGTGGACGCCTTCCTGGCAGCCGCCCGTGAAGGCGACTTCGACGCGCTGGTCTCGGTCCTCGACCCCGACGTCGTCCTGCGCGCCGACCACGGCCCGGCCCAGGGCGGCTCGACCGAGGTCCGCGGCGCGGCGGCCGTGGCGAACCAGGCGCTGACGTTCTCGCGCCTCGCCGCCGGCGGCGGCCAGGTGCACCGGGCACTGGTCAACGGCGCGGCGGGCGTGGTGGCGACGCGCGCGGGCCGGCCGTTCTCGGTGCTGGGCTTCACGGTCACGGGCGGCCGGATCGTCGAGATCGACATCCTCGCCGACCCCGAGCGGCTCGACCGGCTGGACCTGGCGGTGCTCGGCTGAGCGGCGCCGTCCCGCGGGGGAAGGCCTGCGATCGGCCTTCCGTGCCGGCCGGTTCAGCCGAGCTCTTCGACCAGCCCGATGATGACGCCCGCCGGGCCGCGGACGTAGGCGTACCGGCAGTAGTCCTCGTACCGCGCCACCTCGCCGACGAGTTCGGCACCGTGGGCGCGCAGCCGGCCCAGGACGTCGTCGACGGCGTCGACGACGAACGTGAGGCGGGGGATGCCGGGGACGTTCACCGGCGCCTTCGGCGCACCGGCGGCGGCCACCGGCCGCTGGAACGTCGACAGCTCGACCCGGCCGTGGCCGTCCGGGGTCCGCAGGAAGGCGAGGTCCGCCCGGACGCCGTCCAGCCCGACGAGCTGATCCACCCACGCACCCTCGACGGTCGTCCCGCCCTCCGGTTCCATGCCCAGTGCGACGAAGAACGCGACGGCGGCCGCGAGATCCTCGACCACGACACCGACGTGATCCATCCGGCGGATCGTCATGCTGCCTCCCGTGTCACGCGGCCCTTCGCGGCCGCTCGTGCCCCTGGGACGGAGCCGGCGCCACGTTCTCGACATCGGTCACGGGGCCCAGAGACTGTCATGCTCGTCCACGATGGCTCCGGTCTCGTCCGTCATCAGGGCGATCTCCCCGGTGCCGTCGAAGTGCAGGTACCGGCGCGTGCCGTCCGCGTACTGCCGCACCGACCCCGCCACCACGGCCACCAGCTCGCCGTCTTCGACGGCGTACAGGTCGTCCGGGGTCAGGACTTCGTGGATGCGCGTGCCGTCGGTGACCAGGGTGCGGACCCGGCGGCCGGTGTGGTCGTAGCTGTACAGCGCGTTGACGCCGTCGTCGCCGTGCAGCCCGCGCAACCGGCCGAACGCGTCGCGGATTTCGCTCCCCGGTCCCGGCGCCGCCGCCGGGGACGGCCCGGCCCCGATTTCACGCAGGATCCCGCCGCGGCCGGTGAGCACGTGCCGTCCGTCGGCGAAGTGTTCGCTGACGCCGTTCGCGTAGTGGACCGCGGTGCGGCGGCCGCTCAGGTCGTAGTCGACGGCGTCGACGAAATCGGGGACGCTCACCAGCCTGCCCACCTCGTCGTACTGGTGGTGCACGGTCAGCCGCCCGTCGCCGGCGTCGGGGTAGCGGACTTCCGCCGTCCGCCCGTCGGCCCGGCGGGCCACGTCGAGCCGGTACTCGACGGCGACGTGTGCGGGGCGCCAGCGCTTCTCGGCCGGATGACCGAGCGCGTCGTAACCGAACTGGGTCGCGCCGCATTCGTCGGCGACGCGCACCAGGCGGCCGCAGCTGTGCGGACCCGCGCCGAGCGGCGCCGGGAGCCCGCCGTCGTGGTGGGTGAACGTGGTGACCGGCGTGCCGTACGGGTCGTCGACCAGCACCGCGGCCACCCGGCCCGCGGCGTCGTGGACGTGGAACACCGCGTGCCCGCCCGCGGTCCGCGACTCCACGGTGTGCCCGGCCGCGTCCCGGACGTGCACGACGCCATCGGCACCTCGCAGCGCCCGGCCCAGCAGGTCGTGCGGGCCACCTTGCGGAAGTTCACCTTCCTCGAGGTGGCCGGCCCGAAGTCCGGCGGGCAGCGGGCGGCCCAGCGCGTCGTAGCGGAGCTCCGTCGGCGGGGGCAGCGGCTCGCCGTCCCGGAACGCCCGGCTCGTGTGGCTCACCAGGCCCCGCGCGCAGTACTGGTGGTGCTCGTCGACGACGTCGCCGAGGAGTTCCGCGTGCCGCCGCTCCAGCAGCCGCCCGGCGCCGTCGCGCAGCTCGGCGGTCACCAGCACCTCCGCCTCGCCGGACACCGCGCGCTGCTCGGTCGTCACCAGGTTGCCGTCGTAGCGGTACCGGACGGTCGGCAGGTCCGCCGAGTCGCCCGGCCGCACCACCGTTTCGGGACGCCCCAGCGGGTCGTGGGTCACCGTGGTCACCGCGCCCGCCGGATCGGTCACTTCGCACACCCGCGCCGTGCGGACGTCGTGGCGCGTGATCGTCACGTTCCCGAGTGGGTCCGTGGCCACCTCGGGGAAGCAGCGGTCGGCCGAATACCGGACCTCCCGGGGGTGGCCGAGCGGATCGGTCGTCGTGGTGCGCAGCCCGGTGACGGTGTCGAGCCGCCCGTGGAACGTCGTGATCCACCAGCCGTCCTCCCCGGGGCGGCGGTGGTAGCCGTGGTGCCGGAGGTCGGGTGGGACCGGGCCGTAGACGTCGGCGACGAGTGCGTCGGTGAGCACCAGTTCCTCCTGCGCGGTGCGGAAGCCGTGCGCACCGGCGAAGCCGTCGGGTTCTTCGTCGTACCGGAAGATCTTGTCGGACAGCACCTTTCCGGTGCCGTCCAGTTCGCGGATCCGCGCGGGCAGCGCGGTGAACCGGCGTTCGGGGTCGGCCGCGTACGTCGTCCGGGTCTCGCGCACGACCGGGGCGCGGCCGGGCCGTTCGGTCGTCTCCAGCTCCCGGACCGGGTTCTCGTCCGCGTCGAAGGCCGTTTCCTTCGTGGTGACCGAAACCGGCGACTTCCGGCGCTCGAACACCGTCGTCACCTCGCGTGTCCATTGTGGACTGCGAGTGTGTTCGACGCGGCAGTACGGCCGGTCCTCGGCCGGTGAACCGTCGAGGCCGTAGGTCTCCTCCTTGTCCAGGGCCCCTTCCGTGCCGAACCAGCGCACGGTCCGCAGTGTCGGCGCGCACTCGTCGCCGAGCTCGTCCTGGACGACCCGGCCGAAGACCGGGAACCGGCTGTCGTGGTACTCGAACTGCGTCACGCCCACGTGGCCGGTGACCGATTCCCGCAGGGAGACGCGCCGGACCACCGGTACCGATGCGACGGTCGCGTACTCGATCGAGGTGCGCAGCCCCATCCCGTTGTCGATTTCGCACAGCCGCCCGGTGCGGGGCAGGTCTTCGAAAGAGTGGTACGGCACGGCGTCGAGCAGCGACACCGCCCCGCCGCCGGACCGCCCGTGCGCGGCCAGCCGGACCCGCCGGGGTGCCGGGGACGCCACGGACGCGTAGGCCAGGCGCAGCACCGGAGCGGCGGTTTCGGCGCCACGGGTGCCGAAACCGGTGAGCGCCACCGACGTCAGCAGGGATGCGCCGGTGACGTCGTCGGCGGCGTAGCCGAGCGTCCACCGCCGCACGAGCGGCCGCTCCGAGGCGGGCACCCGCAGGTCGATCCGCGCGCACCGCAGCGCCGTCGTGACCAGGGTGCCGCCGCGGCCCCGGCGCAGCACGTCCGGCCGCGGCTCGTACGTGAACTCCACCTCGTACGGACCGTAGGAGACGCGCGTGAGGTAGGCCTGGCCGCTGTGGTGCGCCCAGCCGAACGCCGCGGTGGTGCCGAAGGGGTCCTCGGTGCGGTCGAGGTACCAGGCGGAGTCCTCGCCGGGGGCGAGGAAGTGCCGGAGCCCCGCTGGGGTGGTGAGGAGGAAGCCGGCGCCCCGGCGGACGAGCCGGTCCGCCGGGCCGGGCGGGGTCTGGCCGTCCGACGGCCCGACGTGGGGCAGCGGCAGCGTGAACCCGCCGCCGAACGGGCCGTTCGGGGCGCCGGTCGCGTAGCGCAGGACGAGTTCCGGGGCGATGCCACCGGGGCCGGGTGGCAGGTCGAGCGGGATCGTGAAGCAGCCGCCGCCGGTCGCCGGGTCCGGCGTGAACGCTTCCTGCGTGCTCGACCGGAGCACAACCATGGTGATCTCCCCGCCTGGATCCGTACTGCGCTGGTCGGATCGTCACTTCCGGAGGGCCAAGTGGGTGAGCCGGGGGCGCCAGATACGCCGTCACCCGTTTGCCGCCGTCGTTATGCGTTCGTGATGTCGATGTCGTATCCCAAGGGCGGCCCACCGGTCTTTTCCGGGTGCCGTTGGTGATCAGTGGCGGGGGCAGAGGCAGCAGGAGGGTGGACCCGATGGTCGTCAGATTCGTGCGGGACGAGACCGCGGAAGCGGCGGCGGAGGACGCGAGCACGCTCAACGAGCTCCCGGCCCCGCCCCGGCAGTTGCTCGACCGGCACGGCGCCCGCGTGCTCGATCCGGCGACGGCCGTCGTCGCGGCCGGGCAGCCGGCCCCGCGCACGACCGTGTACCGGCCGGGCGTGTTCCTCATCCCCCAGCGGTACCTCCGCGACCAGCAGGCGCTGGCCGCGATCAACGGCGTCCTGGCCCGCATCGGCCTCTACGCCGCTCCCGCCGCCCGGAGCGGCGGCACGAAGGAAACCGCCCGCCACCAGCAGCTCGAGGACCTGCCCGTCCGGGCCCTGCTGCACGTCCGCGAAGACGCCGACCCGGTCGTCGTCGACTGCTGGAAGGCGCTTCAGCTGCTGCGGTCCGCCGCGGCGGGCGAGCGGCCGGAGCTCGATCCCGAGATGGTCGCCGCCATCTCGCCGGAGCACCTGCTGTTCACCACACCGGTGTTCGGCGGGGTGCCGTGGGAGACCAGCGGCCTCGGCGGCACGCCCTGGGAGACCAGCGGGTTCGGCGCGGGCAGTTCCTACGGACGCACGCGCGGCGCCAACCGGATCCCGGTGACGCTGGCCGCGGCCCCGCCCTACCGCACCGAGAAGCCCGCGCACCGGCGGCCGGTGATCGCCGTGCTGGACACCGGCATCGGCCCGCACCCGTGGTTCGGGCTGGCCGACCGCAGCGGGCCGCCGCCCGCCGGCGCCGGGCTCGCCGTCGCGCCGGGTATCCAGGCGGCGATCCTGCAGGCCGAGCTCGATGCCGGCACCACACAGCTGCTCTCCGGCTACTGGGACGCGCCGACGTCCGGCCAGCCGCTGATCGGTGACGTCGACACCGACACCGGGCACGGCCTGTTCATCGCCGGCATCATCCGGCAGGCCTGCCCCGAAGCCGACACCCTCGCGATCCGCGTCGTGCACAGCGACGGCGTCGCCTACGAAGCCGACGTCCTGCTCGCGCTGCACCTGCTGGCCGACCGCGTCCGGACCGCGCAGGCGGACAACCGGCCGGAAGACGTGGTCGACATCGTCTCGCTGTCACTGGGCTACTACGAGGAGAACGCGGCGGACATCGCCTACACGGGGCAGTTCGGTGCGGCCATCGCGGAGCTGCTGGGCCTCGGCGTGCTCGTCGCCGCCGCCGCGGGCAACGACGCCACCACCCGCCGGTTCTACCCGGCGGCCTTCGCCGACCAGCCGCTCTCCGGCGGCTGCGGCCCGCAGGTGATCAGCGTCGGCGCGCTCAACCCCGACGTCACCGCCAGCAAGGCGCTGTTCTCCAACGAAGGCCCGTGGGTGCGTGCCTGGGCGACCGGCGCCGGTGTCGTCAGCACTTTCCCGACCGACGTCCGGGGCACCGCGGCCGCCGACCACGAGGTGCCCGGCTACGGCCGCAGCTCCTTCGACCCCGACGACTACAGCGCCGGCTTCGCGGTCTGGGACGGCACGTCGTTCGCCGCGCCGCTCGCCGCCGCCGAACTCGGCAGGGCCCTGCTCCAGGCCGGGGGCCTCGACACGGTCGACCGCGAAACCGTCGTCAAGCGCGCTTGGACCGCGCTGGGCTCGCTGTGAACGTGGCCAAGACCGACCACGGCCGCGTGGCGGCCCTGTTCGACGCCGCGCGGGAGGGCGACCGCGCGGCGCTGGACGACCTCGTCTCCCTGCTCACGCCGCTGCTCTGGCAGGTGGCGCGTGACCAGGGGCTCGACGCCGACCAGGCCGCCGACGTCGTGCAGACGACGTGGCTGCGGCTGCTCGGCTCGTTCACGGAGATCCGCTCGCCGGTCGCCCTGACCGGCTGGCTGATCACCGTCACCAAGCGGGAAGCCTGGCGCACCGGGGAAAAGCGCCGGGTCGAACGGCCGCTGCCGGAGCTCCCGGAGCGGCTGTCGGAGGCATCGCCGGCACCCGAGGAGGGGGTGCTGAGCGAGGACCAGCGCGTGCGGTTGTGGCGCGCGGTGGACAACCTGCCCGAACGCTGCCGCAGCCTGCTGCGGATCGTGGCGTTCGTGCACCGGCCGGACTACGCCGAAGTGGGCGCCCGGCTGGGGATGCCGAGGGGGAGTATCGGCCCGACCAGGGGACGCTGCCTCGCGCGCCTGCGCGAGCAGCTACTCGCCAACGGCGAAGGAGATTGGCTGTGACGACCGTCGAACCACCAGGTGCTGACGAGCCCTTGGACGAGCTCGACTTCCGGCTGCTGGCCGGCGTGCGCGAACTGTGGGAAGACGCCGACCCGATGCCCGCCACGCTGCTGGACCAGATCCGGTTCGCCATCCAGCTGGAGCACGTCGACCTGGAAGTGATGCGCATCCGGGAACAGGAGGGCCTCGCGGTCGCGCGCAGTGCCGCCGAACAGGGACGGCTCATCACGTTCGACAGCGAAAGCCTCACCATCATGGTGAACGTGAGCCCGGAACCCGGTGGCGCGATGCGCCTGGACGGCTGGCTCACCCCGCCCGCCGCGCACCCGATCGAGGTCCGCACCAAGGACGGGACGCTGACGACGACGTCGGACCCCGAGGGCCGGTTCGCGGTCAGCGGGGTGCCGCACGGCATGGTGCAGGTCCTCGTCCGCACGGAGGGCCGGTCGAGGACGGTGAGCACGCCGGCGATCGAACTCTGACGCGGGGCGGATCACCGCTCGGTGAGGTCCTCGGCGGGCCACCGTTCGAGGAACGCTCCGAGAGCGTCGTCGATGAGCGCGCCCCTCGGAGTGGGTTCCTCCCAGGGGCCGAGGTGGTCGACGAAGGCGCCGGCCAGCACCTCGAGCACGGCTTCATGCTGGGCGAGGGTCGGTTTCGCCTGCGTCCGCAGCGCGGCCAGCAGGTCCGGGGCGCGGTCGCCGAGCAGCTCCACGACGATCCCGCGGTACCGGCGCGGCAGTGCTCCGATGACCGTCGACCCGGGAAAGGACATCCGGTCACCGTACTGACCCGCGTCCGAGAGCTGCCTGGTACCTCTGACTCGGAGGTACGATCCGGGGCGTTCTTCCCCGGCCGAAAGGGCAGCCCGTGGTCGCGTCGCCGAGGGTCGAAGACCGGGTCCGCGACCTGCACCGGCGTGCGGTCGCGGCGACGAACAACGGCCAACCGGTGGTCGGCGGCCGCCTGATCCGCTCCGCCGCGCGCCTCCTCGGCCTGCCCGCCGCGAAACCACCGCCGGAGTGGCCGGCCTGGCCTGACCTCGCGACGCGCGTGCTCGGCACCTACGCGGCCGTCGAAACGGCGCTGGGCCACAGCGCCCGCGGGCTGGCACTGCTCGACGAGGCCGACGCCCTCGTGTCGGACGCCGGGCGCGGGATCCTGCGCCAGCAACGCGGTCTCGTGCTCATCCTGATCGGCCGGATGGACGAGGCGCTGACGTGCTTCGACGAAGCCGTCCCGCTGCTGCGGCAGGCCGGCGAATTCGTCGTGCTCGCCAGGACGCTGCTCAACCGCGCGATGCTGCACCAGTACGCCGGCCGCGTCCGGCTCGCGCTCGCCGACCTCGACCAGTGCGAGCAGGTCGGGGCCGGCCAGCTCGAAGAAGAGGGCCTGGCCAGGATCTTCGCCAAAGCCGCGCACGGCCGCGGCCAGGCACGGGTGCTGACCGGCGACATCCCGGGCGCCCTGCGCGACTTCGACGCGGCGAGCGGCTTCTACGCCGAGCAGAGCGTCGGGATGCTGCCGGTGCTGGCCGTGGACAAGGCGCGGGCGTTGCTGGCCGCCGGGCTGCCCCACGAAGCGGCCGCCGAACTGGACGCGGCGCTGGAGCTGTTCCCGCGGCTGCGGATGAACCAGGAACACGCCGAGGCCGAGCTGACCAGGGCGCTGGCGGCGCTGGCGAGCGGTGCTCCGGCGGCCGCGCGGAGCTGGGCCGGGCGCGCCGAACGCCGGTTTCGCCGTCGTGGCAACGAAACCTGGGCGGCGGTGGCGCAGCTGACCGTGCTGCGCGCGGACTTCGCGGCCGGGCGGCGGATCGCCCGCGTCTCCGTGGAAGCGACCGCGCTGGCGGAGCGGCTCACCGGGCTGGGCCTGCGCAACGACGCGGAGATCGCGGCGCTGCTGGCGGCCCGGGCCCGGATCGCGCTGGGCGACCTCGACGGCGCCCGCGCCGGGATCGCCCCGCGCGACCGCCGGACCGCGCCGCTGGAGAACCGGCTGGTGCGGCGGCTCGCGCTGGCCGAGCTCGGGGCGGCCACCGGCCACCGGCGCGTGACGTTCGCGAACGCGCGGGCCGGGCTAGCGCAGCTGCAGCGGCACCGCAGCCGGTTCGGCAGCCTCGACCTGCAGACCGGGACGACGTCACTGGGCAAGGAACTCGCCGACGCCGGTCTCGCCGCCGCACTCGCCCAGCGCTCGCCGGGCGTGGTGTTCCGCTGGCTCGACCGCTCGCGCGCCCAGGCGTTCCGGTTCCGGCCGGTGCGCCCGCCGGCGCACCCGGAGATCGTCGACGCCGTCGCCGAGCTGCGGTTCCTCTCGATGCAGATCCGCGCGGGCGAGCTAGCCGGGAAGCCGGACACCCAGGCCGTGAAGCGGTGTGCCGCGCTGGAACGGGAGATCCGCGCGAAGGGCTGGCAGGCCGAAGGCGTCGACGTCGACCACCCGGAGGCGAAGCTGCGCGAGATCGGCGACGAGCTCGCGGCGGCCGGCAGCGCGATGGTGTGCTTCCTCGCCGATCGGGGTGCGTTGTGCGCGCAGGTGATCGCGAACCACCGGGTGGCGCTGATCGAGCTCGGCCCGGCGTCGGCGGTCGCGGAGCCGGTCGCGCGGCTGCACAGCGACCTCGACGCGTTGTGCGGGCGCCAGCTGCCACCGCGGCTGGACCAGGTCATCCGCCGTTCGGTGCGGACGCAGGTCACCGCGCTGGACGCGATCCTGCTGGCGCCGCTGGCCCCCCGGCTCGGCGACCTCGACGTCGTCATCGTGCCGACCGGTGCGCTTTCGGCGATCCCGTGGGGGCTGTTGCCGACGGTGCACGGCCGCCCGGTGACGGTCACCCCGTCGTCGTCGGCCTGGCTCGACGCGGGCCACCGGTCCGGCCGGGCGACCGGAGCGCCGCTGCTCGTCGCCGGCTCCGACCTGATCCACGCGGAGGCGGAAGTCGCCCGGCTGGCGCCGTTGTACCCGGACGCCGAGGTGCTGACCGGCCCGGACGCGACGGTCGCGGCCACGCTCAAGGCGTTCGACGGCTGCCGCCTGGCCCACTTCGCCGCGCACGGCCACCACGAGCGGGAGAACGTGCTCTTCTCCCGGCTCACCCTGGCCGACGGGCCGCTGATGGCCTACGACGTCCAGCAGCTCGCGACGGCACCGGAGCAGGTGGTGCTGTCCTCGTGCGACGTCGGCCAGGCGGTGGTCCGTGCGGGCGACGAGGTCCTCGGCTTCACGGCGGCGCTGCTCTACGGCGGCAGCCGCACGGTGGTCTCGAGCGTGGCGCGGGTCGACGACCGCACCGCCGGGGGCGTGATGCTGGCGTTCCACCAGGCACTGGCGGGGGGCACACCCCCGGCGCGCGCCTTGGCGGATGCGGCGCAGGCGGAGCCGCTGATGCCGTTCGTCTGTTTCGGCCGCAGCTGACAGGCCCCCGAGCGCCCCAATGTGGCCTTGGGTGCGTTCAACGCACCGAAGGCCACATTGGGGCGCTCGGGTCCTGGTCAGTCGGCGAGCGTCGCCAGCAGCCGGTGCGCCTGCGCGCGCAGCTCGTCCGACGGCTCCGGCAACCCCGCCAACCGGACCACGCCGTCGGCGCCCTCGCGGACGTGGGCCTCGACGTCCAGGGCCGGGTCGTCCCTGCGGATCACCGCGATGCTCTCCACGAGGCCGAACACCAGGTCCGTCCGGACCCCGGCCGCTTCCGGTGGCACGCCCGACGCCGCCACCAACCGGCCGTACGCCTCCTTCAGTTCCGCGCGCTCGGTGCGGAAGCGGGCCAGGTTGGGCGAGCCGACCTCGGGCAGCAGGTACAACGCCCCCAGGTTGTGCCGGGCGCCGCCGAGGAGGCCGATGTCCGCGTACGCCAGCGCCCACAACCGGACCGCCGCCGGGGCCGCGCCGGCGACGAGCCGGGCCGCCACGGCCAGCGACGGGCGGACCGTCTCGGCCAGCAGTTCGGCGAGGATGTCTTCCTTCGCCGGGAAGTGGTAGTAGAGCGACGCCTGGCGCAGGCCCGCGCGTTCGGCGATCGCCCGCGTCGTCGTGGCCGCGTAACCGGCTCCGGTGAACAACTCCCCCGCCGCGTCGAGCACCGCCTGGCGCGCGTCCGGCCGGCTCGCCGCCGCTCCGCTCGCCCTCGGCCTGCCGACCCCCGACCCGTTGCCCACAGCGTGATCTTGCCAGGTCCGGGACCGGAGCACTCCCACCGAGGTGCTGTTACGCCCGGATGTCGCCGTTGACGGTCCGTCGGTACGAGCGTTAACCCGTCCCTAACGCGCCGGAGATCACGGCGTCGTGGCCACGCCTTAATTTCTGTCAAGCGATAGAAACCAGGTCAGGAGCGCGCATGACCCCACCCGACGAACTCGCCGCCTTCGGCTACCGCCAAGAACTCCGCCGGTCGCTGGGCGGGTTCTCCGCCTTCGCCGCCGGCTTCTCCTTCGTCTCCATCCTCACCACCGTCTTCCAGCTCTTCGGCTTCGGCTACACCTTCGGCGGGCCGCTCTTCTTCTGGACGTGGCCGGTCGTCCTGGCCGGCCAGGTGCTCGTCGCGCTGGTCTTCGCCGAACTAGCGGCGCGCTATCCCCTCGCCGGATCCGTGTACCAGTGGGCGAAACAGCTCAGCAAAGGCTTCCTGGGCTGGCTCGCCGGCTGGATGATGCTGCTCGGCTGCATCGTCGCCCTCGCGGCGGCCGCGATCGCGCTGCAGGTCGTGCTGCCGTCGGTGTGGGACGGCTTCCAGTTCGTCGGCGGCGACCCGTCGGTGACGTCGCCGACCGGCGCGGCCAACGCCGTGCTGCTCGGCACGCTGCTGCTCGTCTTCACCACCGCGGTCAACACCGGCGGCGTCCGGCTGATGGCGCGGATCAACGACGTCGGCGTCGCGGCCGAACTGCTCGGCGTCGTCGTCCTGGTCATCGGGCTCGGGCTGTTCGCCGTGCGGGGCCCGCAGGTCGTGCTGCACGACGCGCCGGGCACCAGCGCCGGGATGGGCGGCGTGCTCGCTTCAGCCCTCATGGCGGCGTACGTGCTCTACGGCTTCGACACCGCCGCCTCGGTCGCGGAGGAGACGAAGAACGCGCGCAAGACGGCTCCCCGTGCGGTGCTGCGGGCCGTGCTCGTCTCCGGGATCGGCGGCCTGGCGGTGGTCCTCACCGCACTGATGGCCGCGCCGAGCCTCACCGACGGGCAGCTCGCCGGCCACGGCCTGCCCTACGTGATCACGGCCGTCTTCGGCGACACCCTGGGCCGGATCTTCCTCGCCGACGTCGCGATCGCCGTCGTGGTCTGCACCCTCACCATCCAGACCGGCACCGTCCGGCTGATCTACGCGATGGCCCGCGACGGCGCGCTCCCGGCCTCCGCCCGGCTCGCCGCGGTCAGCCCGCGCACCGGGGCGCCGGTCGCGCCCGCGCTGCTGTCCGGGGCGCTGGCCATCGGGCTGCTGCTGCTCAACGTCGGCAACCCGACGCTGTTCAGCACGATCACCGGGACGTCGGTGGTCGTCGTCTACCTGGCCTACCTGCTGGTCACCGGGCCGCTGCTGGTGAAACGGCTGCGCGGGCAATTCCCGGCGGAGGCGGGCCGGTTCTCCCTAGGCCGCTGGGGCGTTGCGCTGAACGGGGCAGCCGTCGTCTACGGAATCGGCATGATCGTGAACATCGCGTGGCCCCGCGCGGAGATCTACGATCTCGCCGGTTCGGGCTCCCCCTGGATGCTCCTGTTCCCGATAGAGTTCGTCGGCGGCGCACTGGTGATCGGCTGGCTCTGCTGGCTGCGGCTGCGCCCCGCTCCCGCCCTCGAACCCGCGATCTGAGAGAGGACGACCATGAGCACCACCGCGACGACCTACGGAGCGCGCGACCACGCCCGCGCCCAGGCCGGCACCGTGGTCGACACGATGCCGTCGATCCCGGCGAGCACCTGGCCATCCGCGGTGCCCGACGTCGCCCCCGAGGCGTTGACCTGGGCCGAAACCGTGGCCGGCGGCGGGTACACGCACAAGGTGCTGGCCCGGGGCACGCGGCTGCGGCTGACCGACGTCGACGGCAACGCGTGCGCACACCTGCTGCTGTTCAACGCCGACGGGCCATGGGAACGGCTCAACGTCGCCGACACGGTCAAGGTGCAGTGGAACGCCTACCTCGGCGAGTCGGTGGCGCTGCTGTCGGACCAGGCGCGGGTGCTCGCCACGATCGTCGCGGACTCGAGCGGGAAGCACGACGCCCTGTGCGGGACGTCCACTGTGGACGGCAACACCGCGCACTACGGTGACGGCTCCCCGCAGGGCCCCTCCCCCGCCGGACTGCCGCTGCTCACCCTGGCGGCGGCCAAGAACGGCCTGGGGCCGCGTGATCTGCCGCCGAGCCTGTCGTTCTTCCAGGGCGTGCGGGTCCAGCCCGATGGCGGCCTGGAGTTCACCGGCTCCGCCGGCGCGGGACAGTCCGTCGAGCTGCGGATCGAGATCCCGTCGATCGTGCTGCTCGCCAACGTCGCCCACCCGCTCGACCCCCGCCCGGACTACGCCGTGTCCAAGCTCGAAGTCCTCGCCTGGCGCGACCGGCCGTCCACTCCGGACAGTCCGGAGTGGACGCACACGCCGGAAGCGCAGCGCGCCTTCGAGAACACCGCCGACTACCTCACCGCCCGGGGGATCGCATGAGCACGACGTACGAATCGCAGCTGGAAGTCAGCTTCGACGTTCCCGCGCGGGCGCCGTTCTCGACGGTGCTGAAGCAGGGCCAGGAGCTGGCCATCATGGACCTGGGCGGCAACCAGGCCGTCGACTTCCTCTGCTACGACGCGGACGACACGGCGCAGCGCTACAGCGCGGCCGCGACGATCGCCGCGCAGGGCAACATCTTCCTGACCACCGGCAGCGTGCTGCGCACCCAGGAGGGTGCCCCGCTGCTGACCGTGGTCGCCGACACCTGCGGCCGCCACGACACGATCGGCGGCGCGTGCAGCAAGGAGTCCAACAGCCTCCGCTACGGTCAGCACACCCGCTACCAGCACGCCTGCGTCGAAAACTTCCTCATCGAGGGCGCCAAGTGGGGCCTGGGCAAGCGCGACCTGGTGAGCAACGTCAACTGGTACATGAACGTGCCGGTCGAGGCGGACGGCACCCTCGGCATCGTCGACGGCATCTCCGCGCCGGGCCTGGAAGTCCGGCTGCGCGCGGAGACCGACGTGCTGGTGCTCGTCTCGAACTGCCCGCAGATCAACAACCCCTGCAACGGGTTCGACCCGACGCCGGTGCGGATGATCGTCATCTCCCCCGGAGGCGGCGAGTGAGGCTGCTCGTCGCCAACCGCGGCGAGATCGCGGTCCGGATCCTGCGCAGCGCGAAGGACCTGGGGGTCGAAACGGTCGCGGTGTACTCCGACGCCGACCGCCTCGCCCCGCACGTGCGGCTCGCCGACCGGGCCGTGCGGCTCGGCCCGGCGCCCGCGGCGGAGAGCTACCTGCGGGCCGGCGCGATCATCGCCGCGGCGCTGGAGACCAGCTGCGACGCGATCCACCCCGGCTACGGCTTCCTCTCGGAGGACGCGGCGTTCGCGCGGGCCTGCGAAGACGCCGGGATCGCGTTCGCCGGGCCGTCCCCGGAGCACCTGGAGGTGTTCGGCAGCAAGCACACCGCGCGCGAGGCGGCGATCGCGGCGGGCGTCCCGCTGCTGGCCGGCACCGGGCTGCTGTCCGATGTGGACGAAGCACTGGCGCGCGCGGAGGACATCGGCTACCCGGTGATGCTCAAGGCGACCGGCGGCGGGGGCGGGATCGGGATGCGCGCCTGCGCGTCACCGGACGAGCTGCGCGCCGCCTGGGACACCGTGCGCAGCGTCGCGGCCAAGAGCTTCGCCAGCTCCGGGGTCTTCCTCGAACGCCTGGTGACCCGCGCGCGGCACGTCGAGGTCCAGGTGTTCGGCGACGGCTTCGGCGAGGTGCTGGCTCTGGGCACGCGCGACTGCTCGCTGCAGCGGCGCAACCAGAAGGTCGTCGAGGAGTGCCCGGCGCCGGAGCTGCCCGAGGCCGTCCGGCGGCAGCTGGTCGACGCGGCCGTCGCGTTGTGCTCGTCGGTGCGGTACCGCTCGGCGGGCACGGTCGAATACGTCTACGACGCCGAGCGCGGCGAGGCGGCGTTCCTCGAGGTCAACACCCGGCTGCAGGTCGAGCACCCGGTCACCGAAGCGGTCTACGGCGTCGACCTGGTCGCCTGGATGCTGCGGCTCGCCCAGGGCGACCGCGCGATGTTCCGCGCGGTGCCCGTCGCCCGCGGCCACGCCGTCGAAGCGCGGGTCTACGCCGAAGACCCGAGCGCCGGGCACCGGCCGAGCGCGGGACTCGTCACGCGGGTCACGCTGCCCCCGGAAACGCGGGTGGACACCTGGGTCGAAGCGGGCACGACCGTGACCACGCACTACGACCCGTTGCTGGCCAAGGTGATCTGCGCCGGGACCGACCGCGCCGAGGCACTGGCGAACCTGCGGGACGCACTCGCGGCCACCCGGTTCGACGGGGTGCAGACCAACCTGGGACAGCTGCGGGCGGCGGCCGCCGCCGGGGCGTTCGCCGCCGCCGTCCACGACACGTCCACTTTGGACGACGTCGAGGACGCGGAGCCGCGGATCGACGTGGTCCGCGGTGGGACGATGACGACCGTGCAGGACTGGCCGGGCCGCTCCGGGTTCTGGTCCGTCGGGGTGCCACCGAGCGGGCCGATGGACGACCGTTCGCTGCGGCTGGGCAACCTCGCACTCGGCAACCCCGAGGGCGCGCCCGGCCTGGAGTGCACTGTGGACGGCGTGGCGCTGCGGTTCTCGCACGCCACCGAGGTGTGCGTCACCGGCGCGCCGGCGACGGTCCTCGTCGACGGCGCCGAGGTGCCCTTGTGGACGCCCGTCGAGGTCCCCGCGGGCGCGGCGCTCGACGTCCGGGCGTGCACCGCCGGGCTGCGCAGCTACGTGCTGGTCCGCGGCGGGGTCGACGTGCCGGAGTTCCTCGGCAGCGCGGCGACGTTCACGCTGGGGAAGTTCGGCGGCCACGGCGGCCGCGCGCTGGCCGCCGGGGACGTCCTGCGGCCCGGTCCGGCGCCCGCGGACCCGGTCCTCGGGCCGGTCGCGGAGGCCGACCGGCCCGCGATCGCCACCCACTGGACGATCGGCGCGCTCGAAGGGCCGCACGCGGCACCGGAGTTCTTCACCCCCGAAGACGTCGACACGTTCTACGCCACGGACTGGCAGGTGCACTTCAACTCGGCGCGCACCGGCGTCCGGCTCGTCGGGCCGCGGCCGAAGTGGGCCCGCGCGGACGGTGGTGAGGCGGGCCTGCACCCGTCGAACATCCACGACACGCCGTACGCAATCGGCGCCGTCGACTACACCGGCGACCTGCCGATCCTGCTCGGCCCGGACGGGCCCAGCCTGGGCGGGTTCGTCTGCCCGGCCACGGTCGCCACCGGCGAGCGGTGGAAGCTCGGGCAGCTGCGGCCGGGCGACACCGTGCGGTTCGTGCCGATCGGCCCCGATCACGCGGCGGCGCTGCGGAGGCGGCCCGCGTCGGCGGTCGAGCCGAGCCGGCCCGCGCGCGACGACGGCGGCGTCCTCGCGCGACTGTCCTCTTCGGACAGTGTGGAATCTTCGGGCGAGCCGTCGGTCACCTACCGCCGCAGCGGCGACGACAACCTGCTCGTCGAATACGGCGAGATGAAGCTCGACCTCGCCCTGCGGATGCGGGTGCACGCGCTGGCCGAGCGGCTCGCGGCCGAAGGCGTGCCGGGGATCGTGGACCTGACGCCGGGCATCCGGTCGCTGCAGGTGCACGTCGACCCGGACGCGCTGCCGGTCGGCAAGGCGCTCGGGCTGGTGCGGGAACTGGAACGGGACCTGCCGCCGACGCACGACCTCGTGGTGCCGAGCCGCAGCGTCCGGCTGCCGCTGTCGTGGGACGACCCGGCGACGCGCGAGGCGATCGAGCGGTACATGACCGGCGTGCGCGACGACGCGCCGTGGTGCCCGTGGAACATCGAGTTCATCCGGCGCGTCAACGGACTGTCCAGTGTGGACGACGTGTACCGCACGGTGTTCGACGCCGAGTACCTCGTGCTCGGCCTCGGCGACGTCTACCTCGGCGCGCCGGTGGCGACGCCGCTGGACCCGCGTCACCGCCTGGTCACGACCAAGTACAACCCGGCCCGGACGTGGACGGCGGAGAACTCCGTCGGCATCGGCGGCGCCTACCTCTGCATCTACGGCATGGAAGGCCCGGGCGGCTACCAGTTCGTCGGGCGGACCGTCCAAGTGTGGAACAGCTGGCGCGGCGGCGACCAGCCGTGGAACCTGCGGTTCTTCGACCGGATCTCCTGGTACCCGGTGTCGGCCGAGGAGCTGCTGGACCTGCGGGCGCGCAGCGCGTCCGGGCAGCAGGAACTCGACACCACCGAGGGCTCGTTCGCGCTGGCGGACTACCAGAAGTTCCTGGCGGACAACGCCGGCAGCATCGCGGACTTCCGGGCGACGCAGTCGGCCGCGTTCGAGGCGGAGCGGCAGGCGTGGGCCGCGGCGGGCGAGTTCGACCCGAAGCCGGAGCCGGTCACCCGGCCGCCGGCCCGGGTCGAGGCACCGCCGGGCGGGCACGTCGTGGAGGCGCCCTTCGCGGCGACGGTGTGGCGGGTCGACGTCGCCGCGGGCGAGCGCGTCGAGAACGCGCAGTCGCTGGTGACGCTCGAAGCGATGAAGACGGAGGCGCGGATCCCCGCGCCGGCGAGCGGTGAGGTGGTCGAAGTGCTCGTGTCCCCCGGTGACCAGGTGGCCCCCGGCACGCCGCTGGTGGTGCTGGGATGAGCGCGGTGGAGCGGGTACGGGCGGCCTATCGGCGCATCGAGCGGGTCGACCGGCCGGAGATCTGGATCGACCTCCGGCCGGAAGCCGACGTCCTGGCCGAGGCCGCGGCTTTGGAAGAGCGCGGCTTGCCGCTGTACGGCAAGATCGTCGCGGTCAAGGGCAACATCGACGTCGCGGGCCTGCCAACGACGGCGGGCTGCCCAGACTACGCGTACAAGCCGGAGGCCGACGCCCCGGTGGTGGCGCGGCTGCGGGCGGCGGGCGCTTTGGTGCTCGGCACGACGAACCTGGACCAGTTCGCGACCGGCCTGGTCGGGACGCGGAGTCCCTATGGTGCAGTGCGGAACGCCGTGGATCCCGCCTACGTTTCCGGCGGGTCGAGTTCCGGCTCGGCGGTGGCCGTCGCGCTGGGCATCGTGGACCTGGCGCTGGGCACCGACACCGCGGGATCCGGGCGGGTACCGGCGGCCTTCAACGGGATTGTCGGACTGAAGCCGACCCCGGGCCTGCTGTCCACCGAAGGAGTCGTCCCGGCCTGCGCGAGCATCGACTGCGTTTCGCTGTTCGCGCGGACGGTCGAAGAAGCGTCGTTCGCGCTGACCTGCCTGGCCGAGCCCGCGCAGGTCCACACCGGACGGTTCCGGCTCGGTGTCCCGTCCCCGGACCAGCTGGGCCCCCTGGCTCCTGGCTGGGCCGAGGCGTTCGAGGCGGCCATCGCGGAGTACTCGGCCGCGGGCGCCGAAGTGACCACTGTGGACATTTCGGCGTTCCTGGAAGCCGCACAGCTGTTGTACGGCGGCGCGTTCGTCGCCGAGCGGTACACCGCGGTCGGCGAGTTCATCGACGCCCACCCGGACGCCGTCGACCCGGTCGTGCGCTCGATCATCGGCCCGGCGCGGGACATCCCGGCGCACCGGCTGTTCGCCGATCAGGAGACCCTGGCGGGGCTGCGGGCGGCAGCACTGGCCGTGCTGGCGGGCGTCGACGCGCTCCTGGTCCCGACGACGACCGAGCACCCGACCCTGGCGGAGGTCGCGGCGGACCCGGTGGCGGTCAACGCGCGCCTGGGCCGGTTCACCAACGCGACCAACCTGTTCGGACTGTCGGCCCTCTCCGTCCCGGCGGGCTCGGTGCACGGACGTCCGTTCGGCGTGATGTTCCTCGGTGCCCCGCACGACGACCTGAAACTGGCGGCGCTGGCGGGATTGCGCACGTCCCGCATCCCGATCGTGGTGGTGGGCGCGCACCTGCGGGGTCAGCCGCTGAACCACGAACTCACGTCCCGGGGCGGCCGGTTCGTGTCCACGGTGTCGACGGCGGCTTCGTACCGGTTGTACGCGCTGGACACGGTGCCGCCGAAGCCCGGGCTGGTGCGGGTCGCGTCCGGCGGGGTGCCGGTGGCGGCGGAGGTGTGGGAGCTGCCCGCGAAGGGCTTCGGCGAGTTCGTGGCCGGAATCCCGGCCCCCCTGGCCATCGGGAAGCTGGAACTGGCCGACGGCAGGTCGGTGTCCGGCTTCCTCTGCGAGCCGGCGGCGACGGAGGGAGCGGAGGACATCTCGGCGAAGGGTGGCTGGCTGGCGCACCTCGGCGTCCGGTAAATGGGTTGCGCGGCCGGTCGACACTGAAGTGGTGAAAGTCCGTTCGTGCGGCCATCTCGCTCCGGCCGCCGGGGCGCGGGTCTGCGCCCACCTCACCACCGACAACGGGCCCGGATGCTTCCGCGTGCTCACCGGGAGCAAAACCGACTTCGCCCTGCTGTGCGGCCCCTGCGCCGATCTTCCGGCCCCGGAGCTGCTCGACGCGTGCGTCGGCTGCTTCGACCGCGCCGAGGAACTGGCGCACCTCGGCTGGCGCGGCTCGCCCGAGGTCCTGCTGCGGGACCGCGAACTCGACGGCACCTGGGCGACGCGGCCCTGCCCGGTGCGCCCGCTGAACGACCGGTGCCTGGCGCCGGCGCCAGGCGGCTGGCTCGCGCTCGCCGAAGCGGGTTTCGTCCGGATCGACGACGAGGACCAGTGGCTCCTCGGGCCGGTCGTGCTGCCCGAGGAGCGTGACGTCGAACGGTACGAGCGCCCGGACCGGCCCCGGGCGCCTGCGCTGCACACTTCGCCCGACGGGCGGTTCGCGGCGATCGTCTCGGACTACGGGCAGTACGGCACCGTCGTCGACCTGGCGGAGTGGGTCACCGTGCTCGACCTCGATCGTGACTGGAACGACAACGAGTGGACCCGCTTCCCGTTCGCCTTCCTCGGCGAGGGCCGGTTCGTGGCGGCCACGGACTGGAACCGGCTCGACGTCTTCGACGCGGCCACCGGCCGGCTGCTGACCGAGCGCCCCACCACCCGCGAGGACAACCCCGGGGACTACCTCGACTACTTCTTCGGCGCCCTGCTGCCCAGCCCGTCCGGCCGTTCGCTGCTCACCGACGGCTGGGCCTGGCACCCGGTGGGCATTCCGCTGGTCATCGACTGCGCGGCGTGGCTCGCGGGCGACCGGCACGCTCCCGAACACGGACGCCACCTCGCCGACCGCGGCAATGCCTGGGACACCCCGATGGCCTGGCTGGACGAGAACACCGTGGCCCTGCAGGGCATGGGCAGCGACTCGCCGCTCCTCGACGGCATCGAGCTGCGCGAAGCCGCGACCGGGCGTTGGACCGGGTCCTTCGCCGGGCCTGCCGGGCGGATGTGGGGCCACGACGGCCTGCTGTACGTCGCCGCCGAGGCGGGGTTGGAGGTCTGGGACCCAGCCGAAGGCGCCCGCGTCGGTTTCGCCCCGGGGTTCCACCCCATCGCCCACGCCGACGGCGTCTTCGCCGAACTGCGTAACGATCAGCTGAGATCTTGGACAACTCCGCGGTAACAAGCCTCACCCGTGGGCACCTGGACGCCGATTCTCCTGAGTGAACCCCCGGAGGCGGCCATGACCACGGCGACCACATCCCCGCAGACCACGCTCGTCCACTCGTACCTGTTCCTCCGGCGCGCGATCGGGCTCATCGGCCTGGCCCTCCCGGTCGTCCTCGTCCTCGGCAAGCAGCTCGTGGACGGCGGTGACCTCATCGGGTCGCTGAGCGGCTACTACTACACCGACCTGCGGGACGTCCTGGTCGGCGCCATGTGCGCGGTCGGGGTGTTCCTCCTCGCCTACTACGGCCACGACCGGATCGACAACCTCGCCAGCAGCATCGCCGGGCTCGGCGCGATCGGCCTCGCCCTGCTGCCCACCACCCCGGACCACGACGTGACGGGCTGGGACCGGACCTCCGGCGTGCTGCACTGGGTCTTCGCGGCCGTGTTCTTCCTCTCCCTCGCGTACTTCTGCCTCCGCCTGTTCCCCCACGACGGCGAGCAGCCGCCCGGCACCGGCGTCGTCTACCGCGCCTGCGGGGTGGTGATCCTCGCCTGCCTGGTGCTGATCGCGGTGACCAAGGCGCTCGGCCTGCTGCCGTCGCTGCTGCCCGCGTTGTGGCTGGAGGCCGTCGCGGTGGAGGCGTTCGGCGTCGCCTGGCTCGTGAAAGGACAGACTCTGGAACCCAGGAGTGTGCGGTAGCCCACTCGACCGGGCCACACCACTGGTTACCGACCGGTAACAAGGGCTATCGTGCGGTCAACAACGTCTACTTGATGGAGCATTCGTGGCCGCACCAGCAACGCCGCTCGCGCCGACCGCGCGGGGCGTGCGAAACGTCGCCTTCGTCGAGGGGGTCCGCACCCCCTTCGGCAAGGCCGGCGACAAGGGCATCTACGCCGGGACCCGCGCCGACGACCTGGTCGTCAACGCCATCCGTGAGCTGCTGCGGCGGCACCCCGAACTGCCGCCCGAGCGCGTCGACGAGGTGGCCATCGCCGCCACCACCCAGACCGGCGACCAGGGCCTGACCATCGGCCGCACCGCCGCGCTGCTGGCCGGGCTGCCCAAGTCGGTGCCCGGCTTCGCCATCGACCGCATGTGCGCCGGCGCGATGACCGCCGTCACGACCGCCGCGTCCGGCATCGGCTTCGGCGCCTACGACATCGCCATCGCCGGCGGCGTCGAGCACATGGGCCGCCACCCGATGGGTGAAGGGGTCGACCCGAACCCGCGGATCATCGCCGACAAGCTCGTCGACCCGACCGCACTCGTCATGGGCCAGACCGCCGAGAACCTGCACGACCGGTTCCCCGCGATCACCAAGCAGCGCACCGACGCCTACGCCGCGCGCAGCCAGGAGCGCTACGCCGAGGCCGTCAAGACCGGCAAGATCGGCCCCGAACTGGTCCCGGTCGCCACCCGCTCGAAGGAGCTGGGCTGGGGCCTGGCCACCGAGGACGAGCCGCCCCGCCCGGGCACCACGCTCGAAACCCTCGCGAACCTGAAGACGCCGTTCCGGCCCTTCGGCCGGATCACCGCGGGCAACGCGGCCGGCCTCAACGACGGCGCGACCGCGTCGCTGCTCGCCGACGAGGAAACCGCCCGCGAGCTGGGCCTGCCGGTCGCCATGCGGCTGGTCGGCTACTCCTTCGCCGGTGTCGAGCCGGAGGTCATGGGCATCGGCCCGGTGCCGGCCACCGAGAAGCTGTTCAAGCGCACCGGCCTGTCGATCGACGACATCGGCCTGTTCGAGATCAACGAGGCCTTCGCCGTCCAGGTGCTGGCCTTCCTCGACCACTTCGGCATCGACGACGAAGACCCGCGCGTGAACCAGTGGGGCGGCGCCATCGCGTGCGGCCACCCGCTGGCCTCGTCCGGCGTCCGGCTCATGACGCAGCTGGCCCGCCAGTTCGCCGAGCGGCCCGACGTGCGCTACGGCATGACGACGATGTGCATCGGCATCGGCATGGGCGGCACCGTGATCTGGGAGAACCCGGCGTTCGAGGGGGCCAAGTAATGACTTTCACCGCTGAAGCAGCGAAGGCCGCGTTCCCGGACGAGGTCGTCACGGTCGCGAAGACCCGCCTGATCAAGGTGCCCGGCCTCACGAAGCAGGTCGCGCTGATCACGCTCGACAACGGCCACGACCACACCCGGCCGAACACCTTCGGCCCGCAGGGACTCGTGTCCTTGAACTCCGCGCTGGACAAGGCGTTCGAGGCCGAGCCGGCCGCGATCGCCGTCACCGGCAAGCCGTTCATCTTCGCCGTCGGCGCCGACCTGTCCGGCGTCGAATCGGTGAGCGACCCCGAGCTGGCGCGCGAGATCGCCCAAACCGGGCACGACGTGTTCCGCCGCCTCACCGAGTCTTCGATCCCGACGTTCGGGTTCGTGAACGGTGCGGTCATGGGCGGCGGCCTGGAGCTGGCGCTGTCCTGCCACTACCGGACGCTGTCGGAGAACACCGCCGCGATCGCGTTCCCCGAGGTCTTCCTCGGCCTGTTCCCGGGCTGGGGCGGCACGCAGCTGCTGCCGAACCTGATCGGCGCGGACGCCGCCGTCACGGTGATCATCGAGAACGCCCTGGCGCAGAACAAGATGCTGAACGTCAAGCAGGCGGCCCAGCTCGGCATCGTCGACGAGGTGTTCGGGTCCGCCGACTACCTCGAGCAGTCGCTGCTGTGGCTGGCTCGCGTGGTGAACGGCGAAATCACCCCGGCCCGCCCCGAGATCGACCGCGGGTCCGGCTGGGACGCGGCCATCGCGCGCGCCAAGTCCATTGTGGATGGTCGCACGCACGGCGCCTCGCCGGGCGCGACGAAGGCCGTCGAACTGCTGGAGCTGGCTCGCGAAAACGATCTGGACCGCGGCTACGCGGCCGAGACCGACGGCCTCGCCGAGCTGCTCATGTCCGACGTCCTGCGCGCCGGGCTGTACTCGTTCAACCTGGTCAACAAGCGCGCCAAGCGCCCGGCCGGCGCGCCGGACAAGTCTCTGGCCCGCAAGGTGAACAAGGTCGGCATCGTCGGCGCCGGCCTGATGGCCAGCCAGCTCGCGCTGCTGTTCGTCCGCCGCCTGAAGGTGCCGGTCGTCCTGACCGACGTCGATCAGGAGCGCGTCGACAAGGGCGTCGGGTACGTCCACGCCGAGATCGACAAGCTGCTGGGCAAGAAGCGCCTCTCCCCGGACAGCGCGAACCGGCTCAAGGCGCTGGTCACCGGCTCGCTCGACAAGGCCGCGTTCGCCGACGCCGACTTCGTCATCGAAGCCGTGTTCGAGGAGCTGGGCGTCAAGCAGCAGGTGTTCGCCGAGCTGGAGCAGCACGTCAAGCCGGAGGCGATCCTGGCGACGAACACCTCGTCGCTGTCGATCACCGCGATGGCGTCGAAGCTGCAGCACCCCGAGCGGGTCGTGGGCTTCCACTTCTTCAACCCGGTGGCCGTGCTGCCGTTGCTGGAGATCGTCCGCGGCGAGCGGACCGACGACGCGGCGCTGGCGACGGCGTTCTCGGTCGGCAAGCAGCTGAAGAAGTCGAGCGTGCTGGTGAAGGACGCTTCGGCGTTCGTCGTCAACCGGCTGCTGCTGCGCTTCCTCGGCGAGGTGCTCGTCACCGTCGACGAGGGCACGCCGTTCGAGGTCGCCGACCGGGCCCTCGAACCGCTCGGCCTGCCGATGACGCCGCTGACGCTGATGCAGCTCGTCGGCCCGGCCATCGCGCTGCACGTCGGCGAGACGCTGCACGAGGCGTTCCCGGACCGGTTCACGGTGTCGGACAACCTCGCCAAGTTCGTCAAGGCGGGCAAGAAGGCCGTCTGGGTCTGGGACGACAAGGGCAACCAGTCGCCCGACCCGGAGGTCGTCGAGCTCTGGACGCAGGGCGACCGGCCGTCCACTTCGGAGCAGGTGCGCGAGCGGGCCCTGTCCGCCATCGCCGAGGAGATCCGGATCATGCTCGACGAGGGCGTGGTCGCCGAGGCGCAGGACATCGACCTGTGCCTGCTCCTCGGGGCCGGTTGGCCGTTCTGGAACGGCGGCATCACGCCGTACCTGGACCGCTCCGGCGTGTCCGAGCGCGTGAACGGCAAGCCGTTCCTCGCTCCGGGCGTGGCTTCGGTCCCGGCTCGCTAGTATTCGCCCTCTCTCGGGCACTTCGGCGGCGGCGCGGTGAGTTTCAGCTGCGCCGCCGTCGTGTCGGAGTCGATGACCGTCACGCGTTCGGCCGTCCGGTAGCGGGCGTGCAGCTCCTGCGCCCAGGCCTTCAGGTCGGTGCCGGGGACGGCGAGCAGGGACACCGACGGCGGCTCCACGAACACCCGCCGGGCCTTCGGGTCGGCGCGGAAGGACGGCACCGCGGCCCGCATGTCCTCTTCGGACGAAAAGGTCACGACGACCGCCGCGCACAGCGTGTGCCCGGCCAGGGGTGCGGGGTTCGTGTCCACCGGCAGACCGGGTGGCCGGACGAGCGCGGCGATGAAGAACGCGAGCCCGATGCCTGCCGCCAGTGCCAGCGCGATCACCGGCAGCAGCACCCGGGTCAGGGGTTTCTCCGCCACACCGAAGATCACAGCACACGTTGTCCGCGGGGACACCACCCGTTCACCCCGGCGGCTTAGCGTCCCGCCGTGACCACCGACAGACGCCGCTTCCTCAAGGGCGCCGGCCTCGCCGCCGCCGCGAGCGTGCCCCTCCAGGCCCCCGACCTCGACTTCAGCGGCCTGTGCGGTCGTTACCAGTGGCTCGTGGGCGACCACCACACGCACAGCCAGTACTCGTACGACGCGATGTACCGGATCGACGACATCGCGCGCGGCGGGCGGGCGCACGGCGCGGACTGGATCGTCTTCACCGACCACGGCCACGCCGAGCACGAGAACGTGTCGGTCGAGCCCACCGAAGCCGACTTCCTCGCCGCCCGGCGGAAGTACCCGGACCTGCTGCTGTGGCACGGCATGGAGTGGAACGTCCCCGGCGCCGAGCACGCGACCGTGTTCTTCCAGGCCGGTTCGGAGCAGGCAGCCAAGCTGCGCGAGTTCGAGCGGGCCTTCGACTGGCGGCTGACGAACTCGGAGGCGTCGAGCCCGGCGAACGAGGCGCTCGCGCTCCGGGCGTTGCGCTGGCTGGCCTCGGAGGAACAGGCGAGGCGGATTCACGCGCCGGTCGTGCTGATCAACCACCCGCTGCGCAACGGCCGCGTCGCCCCGCACGAGCTGCGGGCCTACCGCGACGCCGCGCCGGGCATCGTCATCGGCATGGAAGGCGCGCCCGGCGCCCAGGCGGACGGCTTCCCCAAGCCGCTCGGCAACGGCGGCGCGCGCGGCGGCTACGTCAACAACCCCGGCCCGAACTCGTGGCCAGGCTACCCGGCCGAGGCGTACCGGACGCACGGCGGCTGGGACTGGGCGACGGCGAAGGTCGGCGGGCTGTGGGACTCCCTGCTCGCCGAAGGCAAGCCGTGGTGGGTCACCACGAACTCCGACTCGCACTACAACCGCGGCGACACGCTGGTCCGCCCGGACGTGCCGGGCGACTGGTACGACACGACCGGCAAGTTCCCCGACCCGCTCGACTCCGGCGTCCCGCAGCTGGCCGCTCCGTACGCCGACTTCTACCCGGGTGAGTTCAGCCGCACGTACGTCGGCGTCACGCGGCGCAGCCTCGAAGGCGTCCTGGAGGGCCTGCGGGCCGGGCGGATCTGGCTGTCCCACGGCGGCCTGGTCCAGGAGCTCGAGGTCGGCGTGTCCGGCGGTGGTTCCTCGGCGACGCTGGGCGGGCGCCTGCGGGTGCGGCGCGGATCGGACGTCACGGTCGTGGTGCGCGCGCGGCTCGCGTCGCGGCCGAACGGCGGCGGCTCGGTGCCGCGGCTGGCGCGGCTCGACGTCGTCGCGGGGCCGGTGACCGGCCCGGCCGCCGACCGCGACACGATGACCGCGCCGGGCACGCGGGTCGTGGAGTCGTTCGAGCCGCAGTGGGCGCCGGGGCGGCAGGTCGTGTTCCGGCACACCTTCCGGAATGTGCGTTCGCCGTTCTACGTGCGCGTCCGGGGCTCGAACGGCGACGCCGAGCCCACTCCGGACGTCATCGGGCAGGCGAACCCGTTCGAAGACTTGTGGATGTACGCGAACCCGGTTTTTGTGGACTTGTGCTGAATGGACCACATCGGTCCTCTACGACGACGCCCTCGACGGCCTGCCCCCGACATTCGTGGCCACGTGCGGCTTCGACCTCCTCCGCGACGAAGGCGAGGCCTACGCGCCGGCTCGCGTCCGCCGGAGTCCCCCTGGTCCACCGACGTCACGAAGGCCAGCTGCACGGCTTCGCCAACCGGGTCGGCATCGACCCGGACGCCCGCGCGGCCATGCTCCACGCCGCCGGAGTCCTCCGCGCCGGCCTCGCCCTGTCCCGACCACGTGATTGAGCACGGATCTCACGTGATCGAACACGGATCTCGCGTGATTGTGGGCGGATCTCGCGAGATCCGTCTCTGATCACGCGAGATCCGGCTCCAAGCACGCGAGATCCGGTTCCGATCACGGGTGATGACTGGTGGCGCTCGGTCAGCGCACCGGCAGGTGGACCGTCACGCCGAGGCCGCCGCCCACGATCGGTTCCGCCGTCACGCTCCCGCCGTGGGCCGCCACCGCCGCGCGGACGATCGAAAGGCCGAGGCCCGCGCCCGAGCGGGCCGTGCGGGCCACGCCCGCCCGGCGGAACGGCTCGAACAGCTCCGGTACCGTCGCCGGGTCCACCAGCCCGCCCGAGGAGCGGACCCGCAGCGTCGACCACCGCGGCCCCGGCTGCGTCACGACCTCCAGCCAGCCGTCCTCGACGTTGTGGCGGACCGCGTTCTCCAGCAGGTTGCCCGCGATCCGCTCCAGCAGCGCCGGATCGCCGAACGCGGGCGCCGGCGGCGTCGTGAACGAAGCCCGGATACCGCGCTGGTTGGCTTCGCGCCGGACCGCGCGCCACGCCCGGTCGACGACCACGGCGAGGTCCACCGGCTCGTGCACGCCGAGCCCCGCGCCGTCGGTGCGGGCCAGCAGCAGCAGGGAGTTCACCAGCTGCCCGGCGCGCTCGGTCGCGTCGCGGACCACGCCGCCCATCCGGCGCAGCTCGGCTGCGTCGGCGTCGTCGTCGGCCAGGGTGACGTCCAGTTCCGTGCGGATCACCGACAACGGCGTCCTCAGCTCGTGGCTGGCGTTGGCGACGAAGTGGCGTTGGGCGTCGAACGCGGCCTGGAGCCGGTCGAGCATGTCGTCGAACGTGCCCGCCAGCTCGGCCAGCTCGTCGCGGGAGCGGATCTCGCCGATCCGCTCCCCCAGTGACTCGACCGACAGCCGCCGGGCGGTCCCGGTGATCTCGCGCAGCGGCAGCAGCACCCGTGACGTGAACGTCCAGGCGAGGATCGCCGCGGCCGCCACCACCAGCAGGAACGCCAGCGAACCGAACAGCAGCATCCGGTCGCGGGCGTGCACCCGCAGGTGCTCGGCGAGCGTCGACGCGTCGACCTCCACGCCGTCGACGACGACCGTGCTGCCCGGCGGCATCTGGGGCACGGCGTCGAGCGAGTCGCGCACCAGCGTCCAGCCGAGCCAGAGCAGCAGCAGGCTGACCGCGGCGACCAGCACGGTCGCCAGCAGGGTGATCCGGACACGGAGGCTGCGGGTGCCCGGCAGGTTCACGCGCGTGGCGCGCCGGGCTCCGGCACCCGGTACCCGGAGCCGACGACGGTCTCGATGATCCCCGGCTCGCCGAGCTTCTTGCGCAGCGTCATCACGGTGACCCGGACGGTCGTGGTGAACGGGTCGGCGTTTTCGTCCCAGACGCGTTCGAGCAGTTCCTCGCTGCTGACGACCGATCCGGCGGCCTGCAGCAGGACCTCGAGGACGCCGAACTCCTTGCGCGTCAGCTCGATCGGCCCGCTCGCGCGGCGGACGGTCCGCTTCGCCGGGTCGAGCTCGACGTCCCCGGCGGTGAGCAGCGGCGGCGCGGCCGGCGTGGCGCGGCGGCCGAGCGCCCGCACCCGCGCGACCAGCTCGGGGAAGGCGAACGGCTTGGCCAGGTAGTCGTCGGCGCCCAGCGACAGCCCCTCCACGCGGTCCGACACCGAGCTGCTCGCGGTGAGCATCAGCACCCGGGTCAGCTCCCCGGACGCGACGATCTCCCGGCACAGCTCGTCCCCGGACATCCCGGGCAGGTCGCGGTCCAGCAGCACGACGTCGTACCGGGTGACGGCGGCCTTCTCGTGCCCGTCGTCCCCGGTGAGCGCGACGTCCACCGCCATCCCCTCGCGGCGCAGGCCACGGGCGATCGCGTCGGCCAGGGGTTCTTCGTCCTCGACTACCAAAACTCGCACCAGCACACAATCCCATATTTTCCTGAGAGTGCCCTTTAAGGACTGTGTGTGACCGGTGAGAGCCAGCGCAGCGCGAACCACAGCCGCATCCGGACCTCCGGGTCCGCCAATTCCACCCCCAATGCCTTCTCCACCTGCGCGATCCGGTGCCGGACGCTGTTGCGGTGGACGCCCAGTTCCGCGGCCGTCGGTTCCCAGGCGCCGTGGTGGGCGAGCCACGTCCGCAGCGTCGGCACCAGTGACCGGTCCCCCGCGCGATCCAGCGCCACCACCGGCTGAAGTGCCTTCGCAGCGAACCCCCGGGAAGCGTCCGGGTCCAGCAGCGCGTCGAAGTCCAGCGGCTCGGTCCCGGCCACGATCGGACGGCCGAGGGCGAGCGCCCGCGAAAGCAGCAGCTCCACCTCGGCCCGAGCCGAGGCCGCCTGGGAAGCGGGCACCGGCGAGCCCACCGCAGCCAGCCAGCCGTGTTCGCGCAGGCCCTCGAGCACCGGCAGCGAGACCGCCCCGGCGACGGCCACGAAGGACGGCCCGGGCCGCACCGAGACCAACGGCGTGTCCAGCCGGGCCCGCAGCCAGTCCGGGCGCTGGGCCACCTCGTCCGGGCCACGCCGGTACGCCGCCCCGGCGACCAGCCGGACCACGTCCGACCCCAGCAGTGACCGGGCCACTTCCCCGGGAGTCGTCCGGCCGAGCAGCAGGCCGGTGGCCGCCGCGCCCAGCTCGGCCGCGTCCGAGCCCGCGCGGCCGACCAGGCCGAGCAGGGCGGCGCCGACGGCGAGGATCGCCCGCTCGGCGCCGTCGAGCCGCCGGGACCGGCCGACGACCACCAGGTGCGACGCCGTGGCCTGGGGATACACCGGCTGGACGACGACGAACCCGCCGTCGAGTTCGGTGGTCGCGCTCCGGATCCCGCTGCCCGCCCGCACGGTCGCCATCAGCTCCCGCACCTCCGGCGGCAGCGGCGAAGGCGAATCGTGCGCCGAGGCCAGCACGTCCCCGCCGCCGACCAGGGCGACCCAGGACCGCAGCACCACCGCCAGCGACGACGTCAGCTCGCCGAGGCCGCCACCCGCGGCGCGCGTCAACGTCTCGCGCGCCGCCGTGATCCGCCGCTGCTCCCGCTGCCCGGCCTCGGTCAGCGCGACCGAGACCGCCTGGTTGACCGCCAGGAACGGCGTGCTCGACGGCACCACCAGCAGCGGCAGCCCGCTCCGCGCGCAAGCCCGGCGCAGGGGCTCCGGCAGGGTCTCGTGCACCGTCGGGGTGAGGCCGAACCCGAGCGCCGTCACGCCGGCCTCGCGCAGCCCGCGCACGTACTGGTCGATCCGCTCCGGCAGGTTGACCCCCGCGGTGAGGATCAGCTCGCCGCCCAGCAGGTAGGGCGCGGGGTCCTGCAGCTCGCTGACGTGCGCCCAGCGCACCGGGGCGTCCAGGGCGCCCGGCCGCAGCGTCTCGGGAACGACGTCGAGCGCGAGCTCCGGGTTGCCGACCACGTCCCGTAACGGAACATTCACCTCGGTGGACAGCGAATCCGTGATCTGGGTCATTGCGTCCTCAACGATGTCGACTTGGGGATGAATCGTCCCATGCCGAGAGGGTGGCGGGCGAATTTACGGTGGCCCGAAACCGACGAGGAGGACACCGTGACCGGCGACTACGCGGTGATCGCGCTGTACATCGCGGGCATGCTCGGGGTCGGCTGGTACGGCCTCCGGCTCGCGAAGACGAAGTCCGACTACCTCGTCGCCGGGCGGCGGCTGGGCTGGTTCATGTACTCCGGCACGATGTCGGCCGTCGTGCTCGGCGGCGCGTCCACCGTCGGCGGCGTGAAGCTCGGCTACACCTACGGCCTCTCCGGCATGTGGCTGGTCGTCAGCATCGGCGTCGGCATCCTGGTGCTGCACGCGCTCTTCGCGCGGCGGCTCGTGCGGCTGAAGGTCTACACCGTCGGCGAGATGCTCGACCTGCGCTACGGCGGCCGCACCAGCGCGGTGTCCGGCGTCGTCATGTGGGGCTACACGCTGATGCTCACGGTGACCTCGACGCTGGCGTTCGCGACCATCTTCAAGGTGCTGTTCGCCCTGCCGAACTGGGCCGGGATCGCGATCGGCGGCTCGATCGTGGTGCTCTACTCGGTACTCGGCGGCATGTGGTCGATCACGCTCACCGACATCGCCCAGTTCGTCATCAAGACCATCGGCATCCTGGCGATCCTGCTGCCGGTCGCGATCAGCTCGGCCGGCGGTTTCGACGGCATGAGCGAGAAGCTGGACGCGAGTTTCTTCAGCTTCACCTCGATCGGCGGCGACACGATCATCACGTACTTCGTGATCTACACCTTCGGGCTGCTGATCGGCCAGGACATCTGGCAGCGCGTGTTCACCGCCCGCACACCCGTGATCGCGACGTCCGGCGGCCTCACCTCCGGGGTCTACTGCCTGGTCTACGGCCTGGCGGGCGCCCTGATCGGCACCGCGGCGCGCGCCCTGTACCCCGACCTCGCCAGCGCGCAGGACGCCTTCGCGACGATCGTCGAGCGGCTGCTGCCGACCGGCGTCCGCGGCCTGGTGCTGGCCGCGGCGCTTTCGGCGATGATGTCGACGGCGAGTGGCGCGCTGATCGCGTGTTCCACCACCACGACGTCGGACCTGCTGACCAAGCTGGGCCTGAAGAAGGGCGGTGAAGTCGGCCGCAACCGGATCGCCACGTTCGTGCTCGGCCTCCTGGCCATCGGCATCGCGATGATCGTCGACGACGTGGTCGACGCGCTCACCATCGCCTACGACATCCTGGTGGGCGGCCTGCTCGTCGCGATCGTCGGCGCGCTGTCCTGGAAGCGCGGCACGCGGCAGGGCGCGTACGCGTCGATGGTGGCCGGCACGCTCTCGGTCATCGCCTTCATGATCATCGACGGCGTCGCCGCCAACACCCCGATCTACTGGGGTCTCGGCGCGAGCCTGGTCGTCTACCTGGCCGTCAGCTTCGCCACGCCCCGCACGGACGCCTCGATCCTGTCCGTCTGGAGCCGCCGCCTGAGCGGCGAGGAAACGCCCATCTCGAACCGGGAACAGGAGCCTGCCAGTGCCTAACATCGGACCCCTCGACTCGTCGCGCATCCCCCGGTTCGCCGGCTTCGCGACCTTCGCGCGGCTACCGCGGATCGACCAGGTCGAGCGCGCCGACGTCGCCGTCGTCGGGGTGCCCTTCGACTCCGGGGTGTCCTACCGGCCCGGCGCGCGGTTCGGCCCGGCCGCGGTCCGCGAGGCGAGCCGGCTGCTGCGGCCGTACCACCCGGAGCTGGACGTCTCGCCGTTCGCCGAGAAGCAGGTCGTCGACGCCGGGGACATCGCGGTCAACCCGTTCAACATCGGCGAAGCGATCGAGACGCTGCAGCAGGAAGCCGAGGCGCTGCAGGCGGACGGGACGCGGCTGGTGACCGTCGGCGGCGACCACACCATCGCGCTGCCGCTGCTGCGGGCCGTGGCGAAGCAGCACGGACCCGTCGCGCTGCTGCACTTCGACGCCCACCTCGACACCTGGGACACCTACTTCGGCGAGCCGTACACCCACGGCACCCCGTTCCGGCGGGCGTCGGAAGAAGGGATCCTCGACACGAGCGCGTTGTCGCACGTCGGCACGCGCGGACCGCTCTACGGCAAGCGGGACCTCGAAGAAGACCGGCGGCTCGGCTTCGGCATCGTCACCTCGGGCGACGTCCTGCGCCGCGGCGTCACCGAGACCGTCGACGCGCTGCGGCAGCGCATCGGCGACCGCCCGCTGTACGTCTCGGTCGACATCGACGTGCTCGACCCGGCCCACGCACCCGGCACCGGCACGCCCGAGGCGGGCGGCCTGACCAGCCGCGAGCTCCTGGAGATCCTGCGCGGGCTGCGCGACCTGAACCTGGTCGGCGCGGACGTCGTCGAGCTCGCCCCGGCGTACGACCACGCCGAGATCACCGCCATCGCGGCCTCCCACGTCGCCTACGACCTGGTGAGCCTGCTGGCACTGGGGAAGGGCGCATGACCCGCATCGGCGGTGACGTCGTCGTCGAGACCCTGCGGGCGCTGGGGGCCGACACCGTGTTCGGCCTGCCCGGGCAGCACGCACTGGGCCTGTTCGAAGCCCTGCGGCGCGCCGGCGACATCCGGGTGATCAGCGGGCGCGTGGAAAACAACCTCGCCTTCGCCGCCGACGGGCACGCCCGCGCGCGGCTCGCGGCGGACCCCGACGGCCCGGTGCCGGTGACGCCCCTGATCGTCTCCACCGGCCCGGGTGCCCTGCTCACGTTGGCTTCACTGCAGGAATCCCGGGCCGCTTCGGTGCCGGTGCTCGGGATCTCCAGCCAGGTCCCGGTCGCCGGGCTCGGCGGCGGGCGGCACGGCTACCTGCACGAACTGCCCGACCAGCAGGCGAGCTTCCGGGACGTCGTCAAGTCGGTGCACGTCGTCCGGCGGGCGAGCCAGCTCCCTTCGGCCCTGCGGGAGGCCTGGACGTCGGCGGCGACCGCGCCCTACGGCCCGGTGTGGGTCGAGATCCCCCAGGACGTGCTGCTCGGCCCGGCCGGGATCCCGCCGATCACGTCGGTGACGGCCGCTCCCCCGGTTTTGGCGCCCCTGCCGGAGCTGGTCACCTCGGCGGCCGGCTTGCTGGCCGCCGCGTCGAACCCGGTGATCCTCGCCGGCGGCGGGACGTTGCGGTCGGGCGCCCACGCCGAACTCCTGGCCTTGGCCGAAGCTCTGCGCGCGCCGGTGATCTCGACCTTCGGCGGCAAGGGGGTCTTCCCGTGGGAGCACGAACTGTCCGGGCGGTCGTGGCTGGAGGACTGGCACACCACGGAGTTCCTGGCGGACGCCGACGTCCTGCTCGTGCTCGGCTCCGGCCTCGGCGAGCTGTCCAGCAACTACCGCGAGTTCGCCCCGCGCGGCCGGGTGATCCAGGTCGAGGCCGACCTGGGCAAGCTGGAGTCCAACTACCCCGGTCTCGGCATCCACGCCGACGTCCGGCTCACGCTGCAGGCGTTGCTGGAGTGGGTGCCGATGCGGGCCTCCGACGGCCGGGCCGAGCAGGCGGTTTCGGGGTTGCTCGCGCGGGTCGAGTCGCGGTTGGACGGTCAGGACCTGGCCGCCGAACGGAAGCTGATCGACGACATCCGGGCCGCCCTCCCCGAGGGCACGCAGACGTTCTGGGACATGACGATCGCGGCGTACTGGGCCTGGTCGGCGTGGAACCCCGAAGGTGCGCCGATCCACACCGCGCAAGGCGCCGGCGGCCTGGGCCACGGACTGCCGGGCGCGCTCGGCGGCGCCGTCACCGGCGGTCCCACGCTCGCCGTGTCCGGCGACGGCGGCGCGATGTACGGCGTCGCCGAGCTGGCGACGGCGGTGCAGCACAACCTCGACGTCACGTGGCTGATCATCGACGACGGCGGCTACGGCGTCCTGCGCGAGTACCTCACCGGCGCCTTCGGCCGGACGACGGCCACGGAGCTGGCCCGGCCCGACTTCGTGGCGTTGGCTGCTTCCTTCGGCGTTCCCGCTCGACTGTCTTCTTTGGACAAGGTGGGCACGGACCTGGCCGATGCGCTGCGGACACCGGGCCCGTCCGTCGTGGTCCTCCCCGCCGTGCTGAAGCTGTTCGCGCCGACCCACCTGGAGCAGGCATGACCCGCACGCTCGACCTGACCGACCCGGCGCAGTCGTCGGCACCAGCACAGTCGCCACCGAGTCCGCTGTGGACAAGGCGCTCGAATCGGCCGCGCAAGCGTTTGCGGTGTCGCGGCGCAGCACTCCGGCCCAGCGACAGCCGGCGCTGCTGAAGATCGCCGACGCGCCAGAAGCGCGGGCGAGTTCGCCTACCTCGAGGTGCGCGAGACCGGCAAGATCCGGTCCGTGGTGCTCGACGAGAAGATCCCGGAGTGCGTGAGCGCCCTGCGGTTCTTCGCCGGAGCGGCGCGGCACCTGGAGGGCACCGCCGCCGGGGAGTACGCACCGGGTCACACGTCGGTGATCCGCGATGCAGTTGTCCCGAGTCCAGGGCCTCATCGCCCGGCTGCCGCCCCACGGCGGGTTCGGCCGCTCCGGCCACGGCAAGGACCTCTCGGCGCACGCCTCGCCGAGTACACCCGCGTCAAGCAGTGATGACGAGGTTCGCCTGAGCCCGGTGCGAGCGGCGCTCCGGCCGGAGCGGCCGTCCTGGCGAGGTGCCGACGATTTTCGACAATTCTTTTCGACAGCTTTTATTGCGCCGAAAGAGTGAGAAATCAGTCCCGTGGGACCAAAGCCCCTATCGCCGTTCTTCGCGGTGGGACACGGTGAATCACCTGTCCGCACGACCGGCGAGAGTGATGGAAATGGTACACGGGACGACACCTCCGGATTATGATTCTCACCGCGAGGATTCGGGAGGTTTCTTTCACTCGACCCGGGCTGTGCTCATCGCCGTGGCCGGCGTCATCACGGCGTCGACCGCGCTGATCACCATTCTGGCGCAGACGGGAGTCATCGGCTCGAATTCCACGCCCACTCCCTCGCCCGCCCCCGTTGCGGCCAATGCCGTCGACGATCACTGGATCACCGGCGCGACTTCGGTGTGCACGCAGGCCGACTCGATGCTGAACTCGCTGCAATCCGAAGTCGACCAACGTCGGCCGTGGCCCGGCGTCGTCGGAAAAATCGCCGCCATTTACCGGGCCATGGACATGGATCTGCGCAATGTCAGCGCACCCGTCGAAGCCCGGCAACGGATCCAGCTGATGACCGGCGCCTGGGACCAGGCCGCCGGCGAGTACGAGCACGCCGCGACCGACTACGCCGGCGGAAACGCCGCCCAGGTGCTGGACGACCTCCAGCGAGCGGCCGAAGCGAACGCGCGGGGCAACCAGGTGGCCGACGACCTCAACCTCTCGCCCTGCGCGTCCGCCGGAGCCGGCTTGACCTTCGGCGTCTACTGATCAGCTGCGGTCGGCGTTCTTCTTCGCCGGTTCCTGGGTCCCCAGCCGCCCGGAGGCCCACTCCGTCACCCGGCGGGCCACGTCCTGGGCCGTCAGGCCGATCCGGGCCAGCACCTCGTCCCGGCTGCCGTGGTCGTGGAACGACTGCGGCACCGCCAGGTCGCGCAGCGGGACGTCGCACTCGGCGTCGCGGAACAGCGCCGCCAGTGCCGAACCGAAGCCGCCGTGGCGGCCGCTGTCCTCCACCGTCACCACCAGCTTGTGCTGCGCCGCCAGCGCGACCAGTTCGGCAGGCACCGGCAGCACCCAGCGCGGGTCCACCACCGTGACGCCGATGCCCTGGTCGGCCAGCCGGTCCGCGGCCGCCAGCCCGAGGGTGGCGAACGCGCCGACCGTCACCAGCAGCACGTCGGCGCCCTCGGCCGGGCGGCGCAGCACGTCGACCGTGCCGATCCGCTCGACGGCGGTGACGTCCGTGCCGACCTTGCCCTTCGAAAAGCGCAGCGCCGTCGGGCCGTCGGACACCGCCACGGCCTCGCGCAGCTCCTCGCGCAGCGTCGCCGGGTCGCGGGGGGCGGCCACGCGCATCCCCGGCACCATGCCGAGCAGCGAGAGGTCCCACATGCCGTGGTGGCTCGGGCCGTCCGGCCCGGTGATCCCGGCCCGGTCGAGCACCAGCGTCACCGGCAGGCGGTGCAGCGCGACGTCCATCAGCACCTGGTCGAACGCGCGGTTGAGGAACGTCGAGTAGATCGCCACCACCGGGTGCAGCCCGCCCATGGCCAGGCCCGCGGCCGAGGTGACCGCGTGCTGCTCGGCGATGCCGACGTCGTACCAGCGGTCCGGGAACGCCTCGGCGAACTTGTCCAGCCCGGTCGAGCGCAGCATCGCGGCGGTGATCGCGACGACGTCTTCGCGCTCGGCACCGATCTTCGCCAGCTCGTCGCCGAACACGCCGGTCCAGCTCGGACCCTTCACCGGCGGCAGGCCGGTCTCCGGGTCGATCGGGTCGGTCTGGTGCATCTGGTCGTGCTCGTTGTTCACCGCGGGCGCGTAACCGTGGCCCTTTTCGGTCACCACGTGCACGATCACCGCGCCGCCGAAGCTGCGCGCGCTGTGGAACGCCTTCTCCAGCGCGGCGAGGTCGTGGCCGTCGACCGGGCCGAGGTACTTCAGGCCGAGGTCGGAGAACATCGCCTGCGGGCTGAGGGCGTCCTTCAGGCCGGCCTTCGCGGCGTGCAGCGCGGCGTAGAGCGGCTTCCCGACGACCGGGGTGTGCTTGAGGATCTCGCGGCCACCGTCGAGGAGCCGCTCGTAGCCCGGCTGCAGGCGCAGCGCGGCGAGGTGGTCGGCGAGGCCGCCGATGGTCGGCGAGTAGGAGCGGCCGTTGTCGTTGATCACGATCACGACCGGACGGTCGCGGTGCGCGGCGATGTTGTTGAGCGCCTCCCAGCACATGCCGCCGGTGAGCGCGCCGTCCCCGACGACGGCGACCGCGTGCCGCTCGCCACCGTCCAGGGCGAACGCCTTCGCCAGACCGTCCACATAGGACAGAGCGGACGAGGCGTGGCTGCTCTCCACCCAGTCGTGCTCGCTCTCCGAGCGCGACGGGTAGCCGGTGACGCCGCCGGTCTGGCGCAGCAGGTCGAACCCGGCCGCGCGGCCGGTGACGAGCTTGTGCACGTACGCCTGGTGACCGACGTCCCACACGATCGCGTCGCGGGGCGAATCGAACACGCGGTGCAGGGCCAGGGTGAGCTCGACGACGCCGAGGTTCGGCCCCAGGTGCCCGCCCGCCCGGCGGACCTTGTCGACGAGGAAGTCCCGGATCTCGGCAGCCAGTTCGCCGAGGTCCTCGACACTCATGCGTTTCAGGTCAGCCGGTCCGCTCACGGACTCCAGCATCGTCACTCGTCTCCACCTCGCCTGCTCGCTTCCGGCCTTCGGGGGTCCAGGGGCCTGCCCCCGGCCGGGTCCGGGGCTGGGCCCCGGAAGACACTGTCCGGCCAGTCTACGGAGACCCGCCAGTACGGTTCCGCCCGCCGCGTCCGGGGTCACAACCGGAGCGCGACCGCCGGTCAGCACGGGGGGTGAACCTCGTCTCTCCGCGTCGCTGTGGCGGTCACGCGGCGTGGCCACGAGAATGGTCCGCATGGCGGACTTCTTCATCGGCGGCGACTGGGTGGACGCAGTGGACGGAGCGCGGCGGGAAATCCGCTGCCCGGCCGACGGCTCCCTGGTGGCGACGGTCGCCGAAGGCAACGCCAAGGACACCGAGGCCGCCATCGCGGCGGCGCGCCGGGCGTTCGACACCGGCCCGTGGCCCGGCACCCCCGCCCACCTGCGCGGCGACCTGCTGCTGCGCACCGCGGACCTGCTGGACCGCGACGCGGAGGCGTTCGCCCGCGCCGAGTCGCTCGACACCGGCAAGCGCCTGGTGGAGAGCCGGTACGACATGGCCGACATCGCCGCCTGCCTGCGTTACTTCGGCAAGCTCGCGGCGCAGGACGCGGGCCGCGTCGTCGACACCGGCAACCCGGACGCGTTCAGCCGGATCGTGCACGAGCCGGTCGGCGTCTGCGGGCTGATCACGCCGTGGAACTACCCGCTGCTGCAGACCGTGTGGAAGATCGCACCGGCACTGGCCGCGGGCAACACGTTCGTGCTCAAGCCGAGCGAGCTGACCCCGCACACCTCGATCCTGTTCCTGAAGCTGCTCACCGAGGCCGGCCTGCCGCCGGGCGCGGGCAACCTGGTGCTCGGCGCGGGTGCCGAGGCCGGCGCGCCGCTGGCTTCGCACCCGGACGTCGACCTGGTGTCGTTCACCGGCGGCCTGGCGACCGGAAAGGTGATCGCCGCGGCGGCCGCGGGCACGGTCAAGAAGGTCGCGTTGGAGCTGGGCGGAAAGAACCCGAACGTGGTATTCGCCGACGCCGACTTCGAGACCGCGGTCGACTACGCGCTGACAGCGGTGTTCCTGCACTCCGGCCAGGTGTGTTCGGCGGGCGCGCGGCTCATCGTGCAGCGGGAGTGGCACGACGAGTTCGTCGACGAGCTGGTGCGCCGAGCAGAGCGGATCCGGCTGGGCGGCCCGTTCGACGACCGTGCCGAGACGGGCCCGCTGATCTCGGCGGCGCACCGCGAGAAGATCGAGCGTTACGTGGCCGCCGCGCTGGCCGAGGGCGCGGTGCTGCGGACCGGTGGCCGCCGCCCGGACGACCCGGCGCTGAAGGACGGTTTCTACTACCTGCCGACCATCCTCGACCAGGTGAAACAGGGGTCTTCGGCGGTGGTCGACGAGTCGTTCGGCCCGGTGCTGACGGTCGAGACGTTCACCGACGAGGACGACGCCGTCCGCATCGCCAACGACACGCACTACGGCCTGGCCGGGGCGGTGTTCACGAACGACGCTTCGCGGGCGCAGCGCGTGGCCGGCCGGCTGCGCCACGGCACGGTGTGGATCAACGACTTCCACCCGTACCTGCCGCAGGCCGAGTGGGGCGGCTACAAGCAGTCCGGCTTCGGCCGCGAACTGGGCCCGACCGGGCTGGCCGAGTACACCGAGGTCAAGCACATCTACCAGAACCTGCGGCCGGCACCGCAGCACTGGTTCGCGGGCTGAGTCCGCCCGAGTTCGCGCCTATGCTGCGCCCAGCCGCGACGCAGGGAGGCCGGAGTGGAGCAGCAGCGACCGTGGAACCGGCGACGGGGCCCGCGCGCGGTGATCGTGGCCGCGCGCCGCGGCGGTGCTGGTGGCCGGCACGCTGGCGTACCTGACGCTGGCCCGCAAGCGCGACGAGCCCCTGGCGATGGCCTGCCTGCCGGGCCTGGTGATCACCGGCGGAGCCAGCTGAGCCGCAGCGGCGCTTTGCGGGCCGGGCCCGCTGGGCCGCGGCGGCGGCGCGTTGCGGCGCGGCGGCCCGCCCGAATCCGGGCAACGCCAGAGCATCCACCACCGACCGATCCAAGCACCGGCACACCGGCCAAAGCAGCCGCAAGCCCGAGCCACCGACCAGGCCGATCCAGCCCGCCACCCCTCAGCCGTTCACCGCCTTCCGCCCCAGGAAGGCCACGAGCCGGTCCGCCGCCGTTGCTGACGGGGGCGGCTCCACCTCCGGGCCGAACGGGCCGCCCGGTTGCCGCGGCGTCGACCCGAACCGGGAGCGCCACTGCACCAAGGCCTCCGTGGCCAGGTCCGGCAGCAGATCCGTCGGCTGCCCGGTCGCGTCCGCGATGTCCCAGCCGTGGGCCAGGTACTCGTTCACGCGCATGTGCACCAGGAACACGCCCGGCACCTCGCCCAGCGGGGTCGTCACCGTCCGGGCGAACAGGCCCGGCGCGGCCAGCACCTCCCGGGCCGCCGCCACCGAGGCGGCGAACGCCTCCGCCGGTGCGCCGCCCAGGTGGTCGCCGTCCGGGGCCGGTGGGCCCGTGTGCCCGCCCAGAACGGCACCTTCGCGTTTCCGTGCGCCAGGTGGTTGACCACCGCGCGCACGTCCCAGTCCGCGCATGCCGTCGGCAGCGGCCACTGGTCGGCACCGATCGCCGTGACCAGGGCGGTCACGGTCGAAGCGGCTCGGTCGAAGTCGTCGAGAGCAGTCATGCCCGCCAGTGTGACCACCACCACCGACAATTCAGGACAGCAGCGCCACGCACTCCACGTGGTGGGTCATCGGGAAGGCGTCGAACGCGCGCAGGTCCGTCAGCGAATACCCGTGGGACGCGAAGGTCGCCACATCGCGAGCGAGCGCCGCCGGGTCGCAGGCCACGTACACGATCCGGTCGGGGGCGCCCGCCACGATCGACTCCACGACCGCCTTGCCCGCGCCCTTGCGGGGCGGGTCCAGCACCACCACGTCGACCGGGGTGGCCGCCGACGCCAGCACGTGCTCCACGCGCCCGGCCTGCCACGAAACCTGCGGCAGGTCGGCGAGGTTGCTTTCCCCGTCGGCGACGGCGCGCCGGCCGGACTCGACCGCCAGCACGCGGCCCGAAGTGCCGACCTGGGAAGCCAGCACCGACGCGAACAGCCCGACCCCGGCGTAGAGGTCCCAGGCCGAGCCACCCACCGGCGCCTCCGCCCACTCCGCCACGACCGCGGCCAGCGTCGACGCCGCCGCCGGGTGGACCTGCCAGAAGCCGTGCGCGTCGAGGCGCCAGTCGCGGCCCGCCGCGTGCTGGACCGCGATCCCGCCCGACAGCTGCCGCGCCCGCACCTTCCCGCGCACCGTCGACAGCTCCCGCACGTGGACCCCGCCGTCGGCGTCCTGGGTGACCTCCAGCTCGCTGCCCGGCCGCCAGCGCCGCGCCAGGACGTCGTCGAGCTCGCCCGGGACGGCGATCGGGCAGTCCTCGAGGGCCACCACCCGGTGGCTGTGGTGGGCGCGCAGCCCGGCGCGCCCGTCGTGCCCGGCGACCAGCCGGACGCGGCTGCGCCAGTCGAGCGGCCCGCCGTCGAGGGCCTCCACGACGACGTCCCGCTCGATCCCGGCCAGCCGCTGCAGCTGCTCGGCCACGACCGCGGCCTTCAGCTCGCGCTGGTGGTCCGGCGAAGCGTGCTGCCAGTCGCAGCCGCCACAGCCGCCGGGAACGGCCAGCGGGCACGGCGGCGGAACCCGGTGCGGCGACGGGGTGAGCACCTCGACGGCGTCGCCGCGGCAGAACGAGCCGCCGTTGTCCTCGGTGATCTCGACGCGGACCTGTTCGCCCGGCAGCGCGTGCCGGACGAACACGACCCGCCCTTCCGCGCGCGCCACGCAGTGGCCGCCGTGCGCCACCGCACCGACCTCCACCTCGAGCACCCGGCCCAGCCAGCTGGTCGTCATTCGGCAGGCTCCTTGGGTTTCGGTGCGGGGGTGCCGGCGGGCTTCGCGTCGGGCGAGAACCCGCGGCGGACGTCACCGGCCGCGGGCCACTCGTTCCGGACCCGGGCGGCCGCCTTCGCCGACGACTCCAGCTGCCACGGCACGCTCGCCACGATCACGCCGGACTGGAACAGCAGACGGCCCTTGAGCCGCAGCGCGCTCTGGTTGTGCAGCACCTGTTCCCACCAGTGCCCGACCACGTACTCCGGGATGAACACCGTGACGACGTTGCGCGGGTTGTCGCCGCGCACGCGCTTCACGTAGTCGAGAACGGGTTTCGTGATTTCGCGGTACGGCGACTCGACCACCTTCAGCGGCACCTTGAAGTTGTGCGCGTCCCACTCGGCGGTCAACCGGCGGGTGTCCGTGTCGTCCACGTTGACCGTCACGGCTTCGAGGACGTCCGGGCGCATCGCCTTGGCGTAGGCCAGCGCCCGCAGCGTCGGCCGGTGCAGTTTGGACACCAGGACGATGGCGTGGTTGCGCGAGGGCAGCACGGTCGGGGTGTCGCCGAGGTCCTTCAGCTCTTCGGCGACCCGGTCGTAGTGCTTCCGGATCGCGGTCATCAGCACGAAGATCGCCACCATCGCGGCGATCGCGATCCACGCGCCGAGCAGGAACTTCGTGATGAGCACGATCACCAGCACGGTGGCGGTGCAGGTGAGACCGACCGCGTTGACGGTCTGGGAGCGCCGCATCCGCCGCCGGACGCCCGGGTCGGTTTGCTTGGCCAGCAACCGGTTCCAGTGCCGGATCATGCCGGCCTGGCTCACGGTGAACGACACGAACACACCTACGATGTAGAGCTGGATGAGCCGCGTCACCTCGGCGTCGAAGGCGATGATCAGCACCAGCGCGAAGGCCGCCAGGAACAGGATCCCGTTGGAGAACGCCAGCCGGTCGCCGCGGGTGTGCAGCTGCCGCGGGAGGTAACGGTCCTGGGCCAGGATCGAGCCCAGCACCGGGAAGCCGTTGAACGCGGTGTTCGCGGCCAGCAGCAGGATGATGCCGGTGGAGAACGAGATGTAGTAGAACGCGGGCGGGAAGTCGGCGAACACCGCGTGGGCGATCTGCGCGACGATCGTCTTCTGCTCGTAGCCGGCGGGCGCCCCGGCGAGCTGCCGCGCCGGGTCTTCGGCGAACTTCACGTCGGTGATCGTGGCCAGCGTGATGATGCCGACCAGCATCGTGACCGCGAGCACGCCCATCATCAGCAGCGTGGTGGCGGCGTTCTTCGACTTGGGCTTCTGGAACGCCGGGACGCCGTTGCTGATCGCCTCGACCCCGGTCAGCGCCGCCGCGCCGGAGGAGAACGCCCGCAGCACCAGGAACGCGTACGCGACTCCCGCGAACGTGCCCTCGGAGCTCAGCGTGAAGCCGGCGCTCTCGGCCTTCATCTCGGTGCCGGTGGCCGCCTCGAACAGTCCCCACGCGACCATGACGAGGATGCCCAGGATGAACCCGTATGTCGGGATCGCGAAGGCCTTTCCCGACTCGCGGATGCCCCGGAGGTTCAGCGACGTCAACACGACGACGATGACGATCGAGGCCAGCACCTTGTGCTGCGCGACCCACGGGACGGCCGACCCGATGTTGGCCACACCGGACGAAGTGGACACCGCGACGGTGAGCACGTAGTCGACGAGCAGCGCGCTGGCCACCATCAGCCCGAACTTGCCGCCCAGGTTCGTGTTGGCGACCTCGTAGTCACCGCCGCCGCTCGGGTAGGCGTGCACGTTCTGGCGGTAGGAGGCGACGACGACGAGCATGACGAGCGCGACCATGATGCCGATCCACGGCGCCAGCGCGTAGGCGGACAGACCGGCGACGCTCAGCGTCAGGAAGATCTCTTCCGGGGCGTAGGCCACGCTCGAGAGCGCGTCCGACGCAAAGATCGGCAGCGCGATGCGCTTGGGCAGGAGCGTGTGAGCGAGCCTGTCACTGCGGAACGGACGTCCGAGGACCAGGCGTTTCAGCACGGTCGGGAACTTCGACACCTCCGGAATGTACAGCGGAGCGCAGCGACTCCGTTGAGGGCGGTGGTGGGGAGGACGGTGGAGGTACAGCGGAGCGCAGCGACTCCGTTGAGGGCGGTGGCGGGGAGGACGGTCGAGCTGACGTTCCCCCGGCACGGTAGGTTCGGCGCTGGCATGTCGGGGTAGCAACGGACGGGCAACCGCCGAACGAGGAGGCAGGGCGTGCACGTGGTGATCATGGGATGCGGCCGGGTCGGCGCGTCCCTGGCCGCTGCGCTGGAGCGGCTCGGCCACGAGGTGGCCGTCATCGACAAGAGCCAGCAGGCGTTCCGGCGGCTCGGCAGCGACTTCCACGGCCAGCAGGTCGTCGGCGTCGGGTTCGACCGCCGGGTGCTGATCGAGGCCGGTATCGAGCGGGCCGGCGCGTTCGCCGCGGTGTCCAGCGGCGACAACTCGAACATCATTTCGGCCAGGGTCGCCCGCGAGAACTTCGGCATCGAACACGTCGTGGCGCGGATCTACGACCACAAGCGCGCGGCCGTGTACGAGCGGCTGGGCATCCCGACGGTCGCGACCGTGCCGTGGACGACCGACCGGTTCCTGCGCAGCCTCCTGCCGGACGGCGTCGCGTCGGCGTGGCGGGACCCATCGGGCAACGTCGCGCTGCTGCAGCTGCCGTTGCACGAGGGCTGGGTCGGGCATTCCGTGAAGGCGCTGCAGGAGGCGACCGGTGCGCGGGTGGCGTTCATCATGCGCTTCGGCACCGGGCTGCTGCCCGACACCAAGACCGTGCTGCAGGCCGACGACGTCGTGTGGGTGGCCGCGCGTTCGGGCACGGTCACCGACGTCACGAGCGTGGCGCAGCGCGAACCGGAGGACGAGGCATGAGGGTCGCGATTGCGGGCGCGGGGGCGGTCGGCCGCTCCATCGCCGCCGAGCTGATCGACGGCAGGCACCAGGTGATGCTCATCGAGCGGGAGGCCGACCAGTTCGAGCCGCACGCCGTGGAGCAGGCCGACTGGGTGCTCGGCGACGCCTGCGAGGTCTCGATCCTGGAGGAGTCCGGGATCGAGCAGTGCGACGTCGTCATCGCGGCGACCGGCGACGACAAGGCGAACCTGGTGGTGTCGTTGCTGGCCAAGACGGAGTTCGCGGTGCGGCGCGTGGTGGCGCGGGTGAACAACCCGGCCAACGAGTGGCTGTTCACCGACGCCTGGGGCGTCGACGTCGCGGTGTCGACCCCCCGGATGCTCGCGGCGATGGTCGAGGAGGCGGTCAGCGTCGGTGACCTGGTCCGGCTGATGACGTTCCGGCAGAGCAACGCGAACCTCGTCGAGCTCACCCTGCCGGCGGAGACGCCGCTGGCCGGCAAGCCGGTGAGCGAGCTGACGCTCCCGCGCGACGCGGCCTTGGTGACCATCCTGCGCGGCGACCGCGTGATCGTGCCGCAGCCGGAGGACCCGCTGGAACCGGGCGACGAGCTGCTGTTCGTCGCCACCGCGGACGTCGAGCCGGAGATCCGGACGGCGCTCGGGTACTGAGTCCGCGAGAAAGGCCCCCGACCGAGCGTCGGGGGCCTTTCCCGTGCCGGGCGGCCCGGAACTGTCGGTGCCCGGCGGTAGCGTGGAAATCGGGGGGCGCCCCCACGCGCGAGTGGCGGCTTCGGGACTCTGCGTGGTCCGGCAGGACCGAAAGCGGATCAGGCTTCGGGAGTTGCGTACTTTTCGCGCAGCCGGGCTTCGACCTGGGCGTCGGTCTCCGGCGCCGGCTCGTCCTCGGCGAGGGCCTTGAGGCGCTTGTCCGACCGCCGGACCGCCCACACGACCACCAGCAGGCCCAGCGCGTAGAGCGGGTAGCCCATGGCGATCTTCGCGAAGGCCAGCCAGCCGGTGTAGTCCTCCTGGTAGAGCCACCGCTGCACGATGAACCGGGCGGCGAAGATCGCCGCCATGGCCAGCGTGGCGACGTCGTAGCCGTAGCGGGACGGCTTGTCCTTGCGCCAGGCCTGGCCGGTGCCGTTGAGCAGGTTCCAGACGACGCCCGCGATCGGCCAGCGCACCACCACCGACACCACGAAGATGCCGCAGTAGACCAGGCTCGCGTAGATCCCGAAGAGGAAGAACCCCTTCGCGGACCCGGTGCGGTAGGCGATGAACGCCGCGATCGCGACGCCGAAGAAGCCGGAGATCGCCGGCTGCAGCGGCTCCTTGCGGACCAGCCGCAGCACGGTGATGGCCACCGCGCTGCCCACGGACGTCCAGATGGCCGCGGTCAGGCCGAAGAACGAGTTCGCCAGCACGAAGACGATCACCGGCAGCGAGGAGTAGATCAGGCCGGACACGCCGCCCATCTGCTCGAGCAGGGTCGGCTGCGGCTCTTCCTCGTCGGTCTTCTTCTCGCTCGGGGCAGGTTCAGTCACGATCGGTGATCAACTCACTGGGCTCTGGAGCTCGTAATAGGGGTTGTACAGCACCTTCTGGCCGTCACGCTCGGCCATCCGGCCGCGCACCTTGATCGTCCGGCCAGGCTCGATGCCCGGGATCCGGCGGCGGCCGAGCCAGATTAGCGTCACGCCCTGTGTCCCGTCGAACAGCTCGGCTTCCAGCGTGGCGGCCTCGCTGGTCGGACAGAGCTCCACGCTGCGGAGCCGCCCCATGACGGTGGCCTCTTCGCCCGAGCGGCAGTCACACGCCCGCTGCGCTCCCTCGGCGCCCGACCTCATCGACATCTCGTCGGCGTCGAGTTCCTCGACGTCGCTGGTCAGCTTGCGAACCAACCGGCTGAAGTAGCCGCCGTCTTTGGCGGACATAGGTGCTCCTGTGCTCCGGGGCCCCCTGCTTGGTGTGAACGGCCCGTGCGAATCCAGCGTACTGCGGTCCCCGTCAGGGAAACGCCTTTGCGCAAAGATCGCAACGTGACGTCCACGATCAGAGTTCCCGTCGCGGTGCTGCTGCCCGGCACCGGCTCGGACGAGGTGTTCGTCCGGGCGGTCTTCGAACGGCCGCTGCGTGCCCTCGGTGTCCCGCTCCTCACCCCGCCCCCGCCTGCGGGCGCGGCGCTCGCCGAGGGCTCCCTGGCGACGCTGGACGCGCTGGCGGACGAACACGGCGAACTGCTCGTGGGCGGCATTTCGTTCGGCGCCCACCTCGCCGCGGAGTGGGCGGTCCGCAATCCGGGCCGTTGCGGGGGCCTGCTGGCCGCGCTCCCGGCCTGGAACGGCGTCCCGGGCCCGGCGCCCGCATCGCTGGCCGCGACGCTGACAGCGGATCTGGTGGCCCGTTCCGGGGTCGACGCGGCACTGGCGCAGACCGACGGCAGCCCGGACTGGCTGCGGGCGGAACTGGACCGGGCGTGGCGGCGGCACGGCGACGGCCTGGCGGCGGGCCTGCGCGTCGCGGCGGCCCGGCCGGCGCCGACGCTCGGGGAGCTGGCGGCGCTGGCCGTCCCGGCCGGGATCGGGACGTGCACGGACGACCCGGTGCACCCGACGAAAGTCGCGTCGGAGTGGGCGAGCGCACTCCCCCGCGCCGCCGTCGGCGAGACGACGCTCACAGCGCTCGGCGCGGACCGCGAGTCCCTCGGCCGGGCAACCGTCCTGGCGTTCCTGAAGGCCCTGAAAAAGCCGTGAAGGCCACCGTGAGGAAGGACGAGTTCCTCGCGGTGGCCTTCACGGACTTCCGAGGTGGCTTCAGCCCTGCTGCTGCTGGGCCGCGATGTGCTCCGCGACCGCCTCCGGCAGCGTGATGGTCAGCGGGGTCCGGACCGGCATGGGAGCGTCGCCGCGGTCGACGATGGTGCGGCGCACGATCTCGCGCAGCACCTCGACGGCTCCGGCGGCCTCCGACTGGGGGCCGGCGATGACGCCGCGCAGCATCCAGCGGGGCCGGTCGACGCCGACGAAGCGCAGGGCGACGTCGCCGATGATGGCCGAGATCTCCAGGCCCCACACGCCGCGGCCGATGGTGACCTTGGCGCCGTCGGCCCGGAGCTGGTCGGCCAGCTCGGTGCTGACCTCCCGCCACAGCCCGCCCGAGCGCGGCGCGGCGTACGCGCTGACCGTGATCTGGCCCTGCTCGGTGACGACGTGCACGGCGCGCACGCCCCCGGCCTCCGGGTCCATTTCGACCTGGACCTGGGAACCGTCCGGCACCGGCACCTTCACCGAACCGAGGTCGATCCGCGGGATGCCGTCGTCGTCGAAGTCGGCCACGTCGAACGGGCCGTCGGAAACGTCCGAAAGCTCCCCGTCCTCGTCGTCGTACGTCTCGTCCTCGAAAGTGTCGTCGGCCTCGGGCGCGGCGTGCCGTCCGGCGGACCCGCCCTCGGTCCGCCGCTTGCGTCCGAAAATCCCCACTACTTCTCCGTTCCTTCCCCCGTGGCGGCGCTCGCGGCGAGCGCCGGTGCTCCCAGTGTGGCGTGTCCACCCGTGGAGCCGTAGCCTCCGTCGCCCCGCTCGGTCGCGTCGAGCTCGGCGACCTCGACGAACTCCGCGTGCTCGACCCGCTGCACGACCAGCTGGGCGATGCGGTCGCCGCGCGTCAGCTTCACCGGGTGCACCGGGTCGTGGTTGATCAGGCAGATCTTGATCTCCCCGCGGTAGCCCGCGTCGATCGTGCCCGGGGTGTTCACCACCGAAAGACCGACCCGGGCGGCCAGGCCGGACCGCGGGTGGACGAACCCCGCGTACCCGGTGGGGAGCGCGATCGCGACGCCGGTGCCGACGACGCCGCGTTCCCCGGGTTTCAGCACGATATCCGAGGTGGTGACGAGATCGGCGCCCGCGTCGCCCGGTCGGGCGTAGGCGGGCAGCGGGACATCCGGATCGAGCCGGGAGAGGAGTACCTGAACGCTGGACACGGGCGGCGAGATTACTCTCTACTCGTGGGTGAATCAGCGAAGACGGCCGCGAACACCGCGGTCCGGCATTCCGAGCGGCTCTACGTCCCGTGGTGGGGCTGGCCGCTGCCGGTGCTGGGCGCGATCCTGCTGGCGGCCGAGATCGACCTCGGGTACCCGGGGATCCGGGCGTGGCTGCCGTACGTGATCGCGCTGCCGGTCGTCGTGGCGCTGCTGCTGTCGCTGGGCCGGTCGAAGGTCCGGATCACCGGCGGTGACGAGCCGGAACTGTGGGTGGGCGACGCACACCTGCCGCTGCGCTACGCGGGCGTGGTCGAAATCTTCGACAAGGACGCCAAGCGCAAGGCGCTCGGGCGCGACGGCGATCCCGCCGCCTACGTGCTGCACCGCGGCTGGGTGGGGCCGGTCGTGAAGGTCCACCTCACCGACGCCGGCGATCCGACGCCGTACTGGCTGTTCAGCACCCGGCACCCCGAGCGGGTCGCCGAGCTGCTCAAAGCCGGCTGAACCCCGGCGCCCGGACCCGGATGTGGAAGGGGGCCGGCCTGCCGGCCGGCCCCCTTGTCCCCAGCGCGCTTCGAGCCTCCCCCGTTCCCTCGAGGCTCTCCGTCGCGTCTGTTCGTCCCTGTGTCCGAGAACCCCTTCGCGCTGTCAGGCGCAGTCGCGGCAGATCAGGCGTCCACCGTTGTCCTCGGCCAGCCTGCTGCGGTGGTGCACCAGGAAGCAGACGGAGCAGGTGAACTCGTCCGCCTGCTTCGGCACCACCTTCACGGTCATGTCCTCACCGGAAAGCCCGGAAAGGTCGGCGCCCGGCAGCTCGAAGTTCTCGGCGGTTGCGTCCTCGTCGACGTCGACGACGCCGGACTGGTTCTCGTTCCGCCGGGCCTTGAGCTCCTCCAACGAGTCTTCGGCCAGCTCGTCGGCTTCGCTGCGGCGCGGAGCGTCGTAGTCGGTAGCCATGTGTCCCTCACCCCTGCGATCAGCTTGTGTAGTCGTTTACCCGGACCCGCGGTTACGCCCGTGAGTCCGCCGTGCCGCTGGTCAACGTTCCAGGGCCCTCGTTTGTGCCCGACGGCCGAAGTGACCGAGGTCTCTTCTTTCTGCGCCTCTTCCTGCGGCCGGAGCCCGGGAAGGGTAGCTCACCGCTGTCCGGGTTCTGCAACGAGTCAGACATTGCCGGGAAATCGTCACCCGACAGGGGGAACCCGCAGGTAAGACGCGTTGTCGTCCGTTCGGGTTGCCCCCGGGTGGAGAACTTCACGCGCGGCCCGTGTCCGCTTGCCCCGGTCGTCCCCGCCGTGGTGCGATCGCTGCACGGGGATCGGACGTTCCGGCGGGGTGCCCCGGAACGAGGCACGCCGGGCACGGCGCCTAGGCTGATCCGCCACGACGGTGCCCGGTACGCACGGTCGGTTTCGGTGTTCGGGAAGGGACGGGCAGGTGGCGTCGGGGAACGGCATCGGGGACCGTGGGGCGCGGCCGTATCGCAAGCACAAGCCGCTGCCGGCGCTGATCGTCATCGGCGTGCTCGCTCTCGGCGCGATCATCGTCTGGGTGAACGCGGCCGTCGGCAAGGGCGACGTCGACGAGGCCGTCAAGTGCGACCCGCCCGCGAGCCCGCCACCGGGCGTCACGTTCAGCACGCTGCCGCACAACGCGCTCGACGACCGCAGCCCCGTCCCGCCGGACAAGGTCGCCTACCGGGTCCTCAACGCCTCGGGCTCCCGCGGCCAGGGCGGCATCACCACGACCGCGCTGCGCGAACTCGGGTTCACCAGTGCCGCCGACCCGGCCAACGACCCGGCCTACGAAGGCCGCGATGCCAAGTGCCGCGGCCAGCTCCGGTTCGGGGAGAACGGCGTCACCGCGGCCCGGACGCTCAGCCTCGTGGTCCCCTGCGCCGAGCTGGTCCAGGACAACCGCAAGGACGCGAGCGTCGACGTGGTGACGGGCACGCTGTTCGGCGACCTCCGGCCCCGCGCCGAAGCCCGTCAGATCATCACCCAGCTCGCCGACTGGTCCAAGAGCCACCAGGGCGGCGGCGGCAACGAGCAGTCCGCGGGCGCGAAGGCCCCGGTCGTCGACCAGACCCTCCTGGCCTCGGCCCGCAACGTGGAGTGCTGACCACCCTCTCAGGCGTACCCGGCGGGACGACACGGCGCGAGCAAGTCGTGCCGACCGCCCCAGGACCGAACCGATCGGCGGGAGTCGCTCAGACGTCGGCCGCGCCGCAGTGCGCCAGTGCCTTCCGCAGCGGGCCGGCGATCGACGGAGCCGCCGCGTACGTCGCGTCCGCGCCCAGGTCCGGCGCCGTGCCCGGGAGGGACACCTCCGCGCCCGCCTCGGCGGCGACCAGCGCCCCCGCCGCCCAGTCCCAGCGGTGGAGGCCGTGCTCCACGTAGGCGTCCAGCCAGCCCGCCGCCACCGCGCACAGGTCCAGCGACGCCGCCCCGTTGCGGCGGATGTCCCGCACCCGCCCCAGCAGCTCCGCCGCGAAGCGCGACTGCCGCGTCCGCCGCTCCGGCGAATACGCGAAACCGGTTCCGACCAGCGTCAGCTCCAGCCGCGACGGCGCCGACACCGCCAGCCGGCGGCCGTTCAGGAACGCGCCGTGGCCTCGGGCGGCCGACCACACGCGGCCGCTCGCCGGCTCCACCACCGCCCCGGCCACCGACACCCCGCCGACCTGCGCGGCCACCGACACCGCGAACCACGGCAGCCCGTAGAGGAAGTTGACCGTCCCGTCGATCGGGTCGACCACCCACGTGACGCCGTCACCCGCGGCACCCCCGCCTTCCTCGCCCAGCACCGGCTCGCCCGGCCGCAGCGAAGCCAGCCGCGCGCGCACCAGGCGTTCCGACTCGTGGTCGACGGCGGTCACCACGTCGGTGTCCCCGGACTTGGTGCCCACGGCCACCGAGCGGCCACCGGCCATCCCCTCCCAGGCCTCGCGGACCAGCTCGGCGGCGTCCGTCGCGACCTGCACCGCGACGCTTTTCAGCAACGACTCGTCAACTCCCACGTCCGACATGTCACCACACCCGGTTAAAGTCTCCGAGGCAGGCTTCTGAATCGTGCGAGAAGGGACCACGTCCGTGGTGGAGGCGACCCGCCGAGGTTTCGGCATCGACATCGGCGGCAGCGGGATCAAGGGGGCCTTGGTCGACCTGGACAAGGGACAGCTCATCGGCGACCGGATCCGGATCGAGACGCCGAAGCCGTCCACCCCGTCGGCGGTGGCGGACGTCGTGCACGACGTCGTCACGCAGGCGGGCTGGGACGGCCCGGTCGGCGTGACGCTCCCGGCGGTCGTCAAGAAGGGCGTCGCGCACACCGCGGCCAACATCGACAAGCAGTGGATCGGCACCGACGCCGACGCGCTGTTCGCCAAGCGGCTCGGCCGCAGCGTCGACCAGGTCGCGATGCTCAACGACGCCGACGCGGCAGGCATGGCGGAGATCCGCTTCGGCGACCCGGTCGCGCGCACGGGCGTCACCGCGCTGCTCACCTTCGGCACCGGGATCGGGAGCGCGGTGTTCCAGGACGGCAAGCTCGTCCCCAACACCGAATTCGGCCACCTGGAGATCGACGGCCACGACGCCGAGAAGCGCGCGGCCGCTTCGGTGAAGGACAACGAGGGGCTCTCCTACCCCGAATGGGCCAAGCGCGTGCACCGTTACCTGACCGTGCTGGAGAACCTCATCTGGCCCGACCTGTTCATCGTCGGCGGCGGCGTCAGCAAGAAGGCCGAGAAATGGGTGCCGCTGCTGGACATCCGCACTCCGGTGCTGGTGGCGAGCCTGCAGAACAACGCCGGCATCGTGGGTGCCGCGGCCGCCGCGGCCGAGGGCATCCAGCACTGATCCGGCGCCGGAGAGGGTACTGACCGGTACTGACCAGTACTGATCCGGCCACGATCGCGACGCGGATCGGGCGTGTGAAGCGGCCGGAGGGTGATCGCTTCGCACCGCATGCGCGTACCGTCGTTACAATGGAACACGGCCCACGGCTGCGGAGGGCAAAACCGCAGGCCGAGGCGTGATCCCCCGAATGTGAGGCAGCAGTGGCCGCGAGGCCGTTGCTCGTCATGATCGACCGCTGCGAAAGGGCGTAAGTGGCAGCCGCAAGAACCGCAACCCGAGGCGGGACGAAGACAGCGACCGCAGCCGGCGAGCCGGCCGAAGAGGCAGCCACCGGGACGGCGAAGCCAGCGGCGCGCAAGACCACCACCGCCAAGAAGGCGCCGGCCAAGAAGCCCGCGCCGGCGAAGAAGGCCGCGACCAAGGGGCCGAAGGGCGAGGACGGCGAGCCGGACGGTCCCGTCGAACTCGACGAGGCCGAACTCGACACGCCCGACCTGTCGGAGCTCGAAGAGGTCGAGGTCGACGTCGAAACGGTCGCCGACGAGCCGGACGCCGACTCGGCCGACGACGACGATGACGACGAGGAATCCGACGAGGAGACCCCGGCGCAGCGCCGTCGCGGCGTGGCCGCCGACAAGGCCGCGGCCAAGAGCGACAACCCGGACTTCGTCTGGGACGAAGAGGAGTCCGAGGCGCTGCGTCAGGCGCGCAAGGACGCCGAGCTCACCGCGTCCGCCGACTCCGTGCGTGCCTACCTCAAGCAGATCGGCAAGGTCGCGCTGCTGAACGCGGAGGAGGAGGTGGAGCTGGCCAAGCGGATCGAGGCCGGGCTCTACGCCGCCGAGCGCGTGCGCACCGCCGAGGAGGAGGGCGAGAAGCTCGTCACCCAGATGCGCCGCGATCTCAAGTGGATCGTGCGTGACGGCGAGCGCGCCAAGAACCACCTGCTGGAGGCGAACCTCCGGCTCGTGGTGTCGCTGGCCAAGCGCTACACCGGCCGCGGCATGGCGTTCCTGGACCTGATCCAGGAGGGCAACCTCGGCCTGATCCGCGCGGTGGAGAAGTTCGACTACACCAAGGGCTACAAGTTCTCGACGTACGCCACGTGGTGGATCCGTCAGGCGATCACCCGCGCGATGGCCGACCAGGCGCGCACCATCCGCATCCCGGTGCACATGGTCGAGGTCATCAACAAGCTGGGCCGCATCCAGCGTGAGCTGCTCCAGGACCTCGGCCGCGAGCCGACCCCGGAAGAGCTCGCCAAGGAGATGGACATCTCCCCGGAGAAGGTCCTGGAGATCCAGCAGTACGCGCGCGAGCCGATCTCGCTGGACCAGACGATCGGCGACGAGGGCGACTCGCAGCTCGGTGACTTCATCGAGGACTCCGAGGCGGTCGTCGCGGTCGACGCGGTGTCGTTCACGCTGCTGCAGGACCAGCTCCAGTCGGTGCTGCAGACGCTGTCCGAGCGCGAGGCGGGCGTGGTCCGGCTGCGCTTCGGTCTCACGGACGGCCAGCCGCGCACGCTCGACGAGATCGGCCAGGTGTACGGGGTGACCCGCGAACGCATCCGGCAGATCGAGTCGAAGACGATGTCGAAGCTGCGCCACCCGTCCCGGTCACAGGTCCTGCGGGACTACCTGGACTGATTTCTTGGTACGAAAGGGAAAACCCCGTCACCGTGGTGGCGGGGTTTTCCCTTTTCGGGGATCTTTGGTGGAGAGCTCAACCACTTCCGAAAGGGTCCTCATGAAGATCGGTATCGGCCTGCCGAACCAGGTCCGCGGCATGCGTCCGGACGTCATCCCGACCTGGGCGGCGAAGGCCGAGGAGGCCGGGTTCTCGACGCTCGGCACGGTCGGCCGGATCGCTTATCCCGGCGTGACGGACACCGTCGCGCTCGCCGCCGCGGCCGGCGCCACCAGCCGGATCGGGCTGATCAGCAACGTCCTGCTCGGCACCGTGTGGCCGCCCGTGCTGCTGGCGAAGGAGATCGCCGGGATCGACGGCGTCTCCGGCGGCCGGCTCACCCTCGGTATCGGGATCGGCGGGCGCGAGGACGACTTCGTCGCCGACGGGCTCGGCCCGAAGGGGCTCGGCAAGCGGATCGACGCCGACCTCGAGGTCTACCGCGACGTCTGGGGCGGCAAGCCCGTCGGCGGCGGCACCAACCCCGCCGTGCCGCCCGGCACCCGCCAGGTTCCCCTGCTGTTCGGTGGGTTCGCGCCGAAGGCACTGGCTCGGATGGCGAAGTGGGGCGAGGGCTACGTCGGCGGTTCGGTGCCGCCGGAGATGGTCGCCGGGGCGTTCGACCAGGCCCGTGCCGCCTGGCGGGAAGCCGGCCGCGAAGGCGAGCCGCGGCTCGTCGCGATCACGTACTTCGCGCTCGGCGAGCCCGACACCGGCCGGGGGAACGTCCACGACTACTACAGCTACTTGGGCGACGACTCGGCCGGCTTCATCTCGTCCGGCGTGCGCACCACCCCCGATGCGGTACGCGAAGCCGTGCAGGCGTTCGGCGACCTCGGGGCGGACGAACTGATCTTCAACCCCGGCACCGACGATCTGGACGACATCGCCCGCCTCGCCGAGCTCGTGCTGTGACGCACGGCCGGCCGGCTCAGGGCACGGCCAGTCCGCGATCCCGCAGCGACTGCTCGACGCGCAGGCGTTCGATCTCCCGGTCCATCCCTTCGGGCAGTTCCCCGAGCCGGTGCGGCACGCCGATCTGCCGGCAGGCCTGGACGAGGAGCTCGTCGTAGGCCTGCCGGGTGCCGAACCGGCGCGCGGCCGGCGTCCCGGAGGGGTAGCCGGCGAGCAGCCGGTGCACCCGGCGCAGGTCCGCGGCGACGCGTTCGATCGGCGGACCTTGCGGTTGCGGCTTCGCGCGTCTCTCCCGGAGCCGGCCGAGCAGCTTGGGCACGCGCAGCGCGCACCAGAACAGGACCGTGGGTGCGAGGCAGACCACGGCAAAGAGGATCAGGTTCGCGAGGACGCCGTCGGCGCCGTCCATACCTCGATGGTAAGCCCACACCGCCCACCCGGCGGAAGGCTTTCGCGTGATTGAAGCCGGAACTCGCG